>CAYYHF010000019.1:0-18727 GCA_964471415.1 uncultured Clostridia bacterium
GCCAGGACGAGGAGAGCCAGAAGGCGTTGCTTGATCAGTACAACAAGAAGTATACCGACTACGCCCGGGATCAGCTGGACCCGGCTCAGAAGGCGCTGGAGGCCGCTATAGCCGCCGTTGCCAAGGAAAAGGGCGTCACAGTGGTTCTGGAAACCAGCGTAGTGCACCTAGGCGGGGTCGACATCACCGAAGCAGTGCTGAAGAAGGGCGGGGCCAAATAGGGTCTAGCTACGGCTTTTCGCCTACGAGCGGTATCGGACCGCAGGGGCGCGATGTGGGGGGAGACGCAAATCCGCGTCTCCCCGCTATGAGAGGTATCGGCCCATGAGGATTCTTGACAGGTATGTGGTTCGTGAGTTCATGGGCCCATTCATCCTGTCCATATCGGCATTCATCATTATAGTGCTCAGCGGACAGCTGTTCATGCTGGCGGACTACATCATCCAGAAGAAGGTTCCTATGCTTGCTGTAGTCCGAATGCTGTTGTACAGCCTTCCTGGAATCGTGGTCCAGGTGCTTCCGGTTGCCGTCCTGTTTGCGGTTTTGATAAGCCTTGGGCGCCTGGGACGAGATTCCGAACTATCCACTATCCGCGCTGCGGGAGTCCCTTTCACACGGATCGTGTTTCCTCTGATCATTATGGGCGCCGTCATGAGCGCCGGAGGGTTCTGGCTTGGCGAGACGGTGGTTCCGTGGGCATCGCATAAATCGGAGACCATAGTACGGGAGATCATACTGAAGGACTTTCTACCCAGCGTCGAACAGGATATCTTCTTTGCGGCGCCGGGAGGCCGCCATTTCTATGTGGGCGAGGTCGACAAGGATCTGGGAACTATGGAACGTGTCATGGTGTATGAGACGGAATACGGGTCATTCCCGCGGATAGTGTCCGCTCGCCGTGGACGTGCGGCCGAGGGAACGTGGGTTCTTGAAGACGGCGCAATCCATGAACTGGACGCTGTTGGGCATGTGAGGATGTCCATGTGTTTTGAACGGCTCGAGATCGCCATGGACGACACGATGGAGATGTTCGCGTCCAACCAGAAGACTCCTCAAGAGATGACCAGGAAAGAGCTGAAGTCGCACATAGACCTGTTCGAGAAGAGCGGTATTCGTGTGGACGGCTTAAGAGTCGAGTACCACCTCAAATTGGCTCAGCCCGTGGCAGCCCTGGTATTCGCCGTCATCGGCGCTCCATTGGTCGTGAAGTCTCCGCGGCACGGCGGCGGGTACTTCGGAGTAGTGGCCGCGGCTGTGCTGTCCTTTGCCTACTTCGTGGTCCAGGCGGTTGCCCGTTCTGTAGGGCTGAAAGGCGCAATCCACCCGGTGGCGGCCGTGTGGCTTCCTAATGTGGTGTTCCTCATACCCGGCCTGGCCATGCTGATCAAGATCGACCGGCCGGGCAGGCCCAATCGGTCGGGCGGCGGACGGCGCGGTTCGCGCGGCGGCAGCGGCCGGGGGCGAGGCCTGGGCAAAACCCCGGGCAAAGGCCATGCTGCGCTTGTCCTGGGTTTAGGACTGGCTTTGTGGTTGCTGCTCGGTGTTTCTGCGAGCGCAACGGCGACCGCTGTCCCGGTGCGCGCGTGTGCCCGGCAGATGGTGTTTGACGGCGCGGCGGAGGTGTGGGACCTGGCGGGGGAGGTTGAGATCACCTACAAGGACACAGTGATCCGCGGCGACCGCGCGCTGATAGACGCTGGGGCGAAGAAAGCCGTGATAACTGGGTCTGTATGGGTTAAGCGGGGCGATGAAATCCTAGAGGGCGCGGTGGCGATGTACGACATGTCCTCTGGCGACATCGTTGTCGAAGAGACGCGGGCGAGGCTCACGGATACCGAGGTCAAGGGTTTTCTATTCCTGTCTGGTGCTGAGCTCCTCAAGAAGGACGGCTACCTTCGGCTCTCGGACGGGGCTGTGACTACATGCGACCTTGACAAGCCGCATTGGCGTATCGAAGTGCGCGAGCTTGAGGTGTACGCGGATGACAGAATCGTGATGCGCCGAGTCTCGTATTACGAGGGGAACATCAAGCTGCTGTCGCTCCCGAAGCTTACGATTCCGCTCAAGGAGGACGAGCGCCTGGAGCTACCCAAGATCGGATATGGCGCTCGTGAAGGCTGGTACATCAAGGGGCAATACAACTACAGGCTCAGCGATGTGTCCTCCGGGTCGCTGTATGCTGATTACTACCAGCTGCTGGGGCCGGCGGCGGGTGTGCGAAACCAGCTGAAGATGGGCGCCGCCGGTGTCCTCAGTGTGTACCTGTATGAGTTGTGGAACCAGGCCACCGGCAACGGCGATACTACGTTCGAGTTGTCGCACTCGGTGGACCTGCCTGCCGACATCAAGGCCAAGGTAGGCTACAGCTACCGCGACTATGCGGGAGCGCCCGGCGCGACAGCGCCCGCCATCGAGCAGACGTACTTGCTCAACCTGGACAGGCGCGTCGAAGGGGCGAGCACGTCTTTCGCCTACACCCGGCGCGACTTGGAAGCGTTGCAGGACGTGGAGAGCACATCGGTGTCCTTTCGTCACTCATCGACGCTTCCGCTCGATGTCAAGCTCGCATCGGATGTGGGCTATCAGCGCCAGGTCAAGGGCGGAGCGATCACTCAGAACGTGCTTAACTACAAGGTGCAAGCGGACAAGAAAATAGGAATGCTCTCGCTTTCGGGATTGGCCCAGGCGCAGGTATACGTGGAGGACGAATCCGCGACAGATCCCGATGCGAAGCCTCCTCCTTGGAAGGCTCTGAAGAAGCTTCCCGAGTTGACGGCTGTGTCCGGCCGGATACCCCTGGGCAATGCGCCTCTGTCGATCACTGCGAAAGGGGTAGTGGGTCGCTATACGGAGGACGCCATAAGGGACGGGGTCCGCTCCGAGGTCACTGCTGGGAAAGCGGGAGCGGATGTAATCTTGAGGATGGACTCGCAGAATGTGGGCCGTTGGATGTCGGTGGACGGCTTGGTTCGCGGTGTTTTCGATGCCTATCAAGACGATTTCGGGCGGGTTGCCCTGGGGTGTTCCGCAGGCGTTCAGTTGAAGCCGGTCGCCGGCACGACTCTCCGGCTTACTTACGATCAGATGTCAGTGTCGGGGACATCGCCGTTCAGGTTCGACGTGATCAGCCCCTCGAACAAGGTGGGGGCGAGGCTCACTTCCACGCTGGGACCTCTCAAGCTCACCATGGCATCGGCCTATGACTTCAAATACGAGAGATATGATACGCTGACTGCGAGTGTGCAGGCTGAGGTATCTAAGGGAGTGTCTGTCGAGCTGTCGGGCGGATACGACATTGGGCGGGCGGCGCCCAAATCCCTGCTGGGCAGGTTAGTGATACAGCCATCGCCCCAGTTCCAGTTGAAGGCGGGCGGCAACTACGATTTCGCGCGCGGGCAGATGACGCGGGTGGAGTCTTCAGCCGACATGCGCCTCTTGCCCGATTGGCGGATGCAGTGGGTCGCCGTGTACGACCTGGTGAAAGGCGGCCTTGTTCGGGGAGACATTGGCGTGACGCGCGATCTGCACTGCAGGGAGATAACTGTAGCGTATCAGTACACTACAAGACGCGTGTGGGTTGAGTTTCGACTCAAAGCTTTCCCGGGTAAGCCGTTGGGGTTCGGGCTTGGCGAGGACGGAGTCATTTTCGGGAACTAGCAGTCGATGGCAAACCGCCGTTTTCTTGGGGGGGGGTGGGCATGAGTTCGAAGCTGATGATGACGGTCAGCGCCTCGCTGGCGGTCCTCCTTGCGTTTGGGTTGATATACGCCTTTGTGATCAACCGGCCTGACCTGCCCCCGAGTGGGCCGGGCGCCGGCGGCGAGCGCGGCAAGCAGCAGTCCGGCTCTCGCGATCTGGTGTTCGACGGTGTGAAGGTAGAGGGACGCGAGCGAGGCGAGCGGGCCTGGCTGCTCTCGGCCGCGCGGGTGGAGGCCGGGGCGGGCGATGGCGGCGCCGAGATGTATCAGATAACCGATGGAGAGATCTACAGGGATGGCCAACCGCACCTGACTTTCAGCGCCGGACGAGGCGTGTACGATGGCAAGACCGGAAGACTGCGTCTGGACGGAGGCGTCCGGGTGCTGTTGGAGGGCAAGGACTTCCTTGCTACCGATGAAGTTGTGTGGGATCCGAAGCTGTCTCGAGTGCTCATACCGGGCACGGCGGAGATTGCCACTTCGCGCGGCACGGTGACCGTGGAACAACTGGAGATGGACGTTGTGGCAGACCAGATCCACACCGCTGGCGATGTGCTTGTTCGGGAGGCCGGAGGAAAGCCTAGCTTCAGTGTAAAGAGCGAAGACATTCGATTCAGCGGCGATGGCGAGTCGTTCGAGGCCCGGGGCGAAACCACTATCCAGTTTGATCTGGATGATTCCGAGGAGTAGTGTGGGGGAGGGAAGATACATGAGACGGGTTGCGCGAGCGCACACAATGCTGACTGCCCTTGTAGCCCTGGTCATGCTGGCTATGGCCGTTCCGGCGCAAGCCAAGCCGGTTAAGGTGACGGCGCACGGATACGTTGAACACAGCGGCGCGATGGGGGACACAATAATCGAAGGCGGGCTCACAATAGAGTACGATGACATAGTGATAACGGCCAGGCGCGCCGCGGTCAACATGGATGCGGGGGTTGCTAAGCTCACTGGGAAAGTCGCTCTTGTTCAGGGAGACGTCGAGATAGCCTGCGACTCCATGGACCTTAACATGAAGAAAAAGACAGCTGCAGTCGCAGGCAATGTCCGACTGCAAAAGCGCGAGACTCAAGTTGAAAAAGACGAATCGGGAAAGCCGAAGGTTTCAGTGGTGACGCTGACCTGCGCTGCCATGGAGATCTTCACCGATACTCAGAATTTCGTCGCGTCAGGACAGGTTCACATCGCCAAAGACGGGCAGAAGGCCCAGGCCGAACAGGCTTCCTACGATAGCGATCAGAAGATACTGCTTCTGACGGGGTCGGTGTTCATCGAGGGCGAAGACAATGAGAGCATAAGGTGCGACCGCGCCGAATTGCACACCGACCAAGTGCGCATAAAGGCTGAAGGTGAGAGCATGGAAGTCACCTTTGAGATCCAGGAGTAATTTTTTCACAGCAATGCACAGCAATTACATACAGGAAGGCTGGCCCCCGTGCTATAATACCGGGTGAATAGGGGGTCTAGCGGGATGTACGCCCTTCTACGAACCGGGTTCGTTCACGATCTGGTCGGGGCGCTGCTTGTTACAGTGCTTGCAGGCTCTATCGCCGCGGCCGCGGTATCGGCTGCGGCGGACCGCTTCTTTGAGGATACAGTGTCGGGCATCGTGGGAGATTACGGTGAATACCACATGATCGTCCATGTCCGGCAGGAGGCCCGCCCGGAGGCGACCCGCGCCATGGGGGAGATGCTTCGCCGGGACTTTCCCGGCGCCCGAATGAAGCAGAGCGTTACGGTGTTGTCGCGAGCGAATTTCTTTGTATCGTTGCCCCGCATAAGCGAGGCGGAGGTGACGCGACTTGCCAAGGCTGTGACTGATACTCCCGGGTTTGCAGGATACACGCTCGTGCTGGAACCCAAGGTCACTGTGAGCGGGATCGGAGCGCGGGCGGCGCCCATCATTCGACCCCGGTTGGCAGCTATCGAAGGCGTGAACTTCATTCTGAAAGACGGGGGCAACATGCACCTTGTGTGCGACTCCGCGGATTCGGCGCGCGCTGTGGCGCAGACCGCCGAGACCATTCTGCGCGGCTATCACCTGGCTGACGTGAGGCTTGGAGCAGGCGCCTCGGCAGGCGACAGGAAGTCGCTAGTTGACGCCGTCATTGCCGGCAATGCGAGCGTCTCGCAGGTTCACGATGTCACGATGGACAGCGCAGCTCAGGAAGCCCGCGAACTTGGCGCGGCGCTTCAGGAGATGAAGCGTTTTCTGGAAGCATGGGCGCCGCAGGCCGTGATAGCTTTGGAAGGCGGGGAAGTAGGTCCCGACGACAGCTTAGTGATGTCGGCCGCTCCCAGGCGCCGTGGAGCGGTTCCCGAGGAGGACGATGTCAGGGTTGCGGTGACTCGCGTGTCCGACTCCGAAGCTAGGGCCCTTGTAATCAGCCCCGATACCAACTGCAATTGCAGCGTGGACCGGCTCATTGCATACTCCCTCGACGGAGAGACTATCGGCGCCCGTGTGGGCGTGGGCCGTCTCGTCCTGCCCGAGCAGGAACTGGCGCGCTCGCTTAGCGAGGCCGATGTCGTGCTGAGACGCCTGAGTGAAGCGAGTGATGCCATGCTTTACGCAACGCAGGGTTGGGAGAGCGCTCTGAGTGCATATGAGAGCGCCCTTGACTCCATGATCCTGCTCCAACGTGCGCTGGAGCGCTTTGGCGTGGAGATTCCGGAGGGCTCGGGTCGAAGCGGCGCGCGCATTGACGCGGCAGCGGTGAGTTCTATCGCCGAGTTGACGGCGAGGGCGCTCGAAGCTGTGCGAGACTTGCAGGCAGCGGCCGAGGCTGTGTCGATTCTCACTTCGCACTATGATCCTCTGCTCGCCAATCTGAGTCTGTGGCAGAGCCGGCTGGAGTCATTCTGGCGCAAGCTGCAGATGGTTCATTCGGCGGCAGAAGGCGCAGAGGATGTGGCAGCTGTGCTGGATGACATGTCGGCCGCCGCCGCAGGCATTCTCTCCACCTTGCAGGAGCTGGATGCGACTGCGTTGGGCGAACAGCTTCAGGCGGCGCGATCCGATCTTGACGATCTCGCCGATTTGGATGTGGCGGAGATCTCGAAGCAGCTCACTGCGGTGCAGTCTTCCTTGCCCGATTTTTCGGGTGAGGGCACTGTCCGGTCCATCAAGCTGATCGATGGATTCTTGCAGGAGCAGCAGGAGTCTTCCGGCAAGATAGAACTCCTGGTTGAGTCGGGCAAATCCGACGACGAACTGGTAGAAGCGATACAGAAGGCTGCGCCCGCCGGCGCGGCGGTGTACGTGCTTCCGCCCGGGGTAGTGCAACCGGGCGTGAAAAGCGAGGTCCAGACACTGCTCAGGTCGGTCAGGGCGACTATATCAGGCCTAACGGCCTGTGCGGTTGTGGCAGTCTCGCTGATACTGGACCATGCCACTGTGATCGCGGGAGCGCGCGCTGTGAGCAGACATGGCGCAGTCGGGTACGGCCGGGACACGGCGGCGCGACTAGTGTACGGCGCGCTTGTAGGGGCTTTTCTATTGGGCGCGATCGCCGCCATAACCCGCGCTACCCTGGCATCCCTGGGGTCCTGGGTTTTTGCGCTGTTGGGTGCGGCCATGGGACTTGCAGCGGCATGGGCCGCTCCGCGTCTGGCGCCTGTGGACAGCGATGAAGTGGAAGCATGCATCGCGATGGGGCTCAGCCATACGGAGATAATGAGAGAGATAATCCTGCCGTCTGGCAAACCCGGCGTGTTCTCGCTTCTGAACCGACCGCGCCAAGTCTTCCGCGATTCGCGCCCGTCTCGAAGGCGCTCGCAAGGGGGGATGGCTCAGTGCTCTCAATACGCGACCTGAGAAAGGCTTACGGACACCGCCAGGCCCTCGATGGATTCAGCCTAGACGTAGAGCAAGGTCAGACTGCTGTGATCATGGGTCCCTCCGGGTGCGGCAAATCCACGGCGCTGAAGAGCATAGTACGGCTGGTGCAACCGGATTCCGGCGCTATAGTGTGGCGGGGCAGAGACGTCCTCGGCATGTCCGGCGATGAGGTTCGGGATTTCCGGCAACGCACTGGTTTCGTGTTCCAACGTTCCAATTTGGTTTCGCGGCTCTCCGTGCTCCATAATGTGATGCTGCCTGCGGCCATGGCAGGCGAACCCCTTGAGAAGGTGCAGAACTGGGCGTATGAGGCGCTTGAAGCTGTGGGAATGCTGGAGCTGGCCGGGGCGCGCGCAACGGACCTATCGGGCGGAGAGATGCAGCGGGTGGCTATAGCCAGAGCCATTGCGGGTCGACCGGATCTGGTTCTTTGGGATGAGCCTACTTCATCCTTGGATCCGATCAGGGTTGTTGAAATCCTTACACTGATGGAGTCGCTTGTTGAATTGCTACGGTCGACGATGATAGTCGTCTCGCATGAAGCTGGGTTCGCCATGCGTGTTGCGGACAAGGTTGCACTGGTGGATCGGGGAAGGGTTGTTGATGAAGGTTCTCCCGCTAGTGTCTTGGGGCATCCTACTTCTGCCTTGGGCAGAAGATATGCAGCCTGTCTGGCGTACCCGTCCGTTGCGAAGAAGGGGAAAACGATTGGCTTGTAGAATTGTTATCTTTTAGGGACGAGGATGGCCACTGCCGTGTCCCGGCGGGGTGGTGAAGCGTATTGGATGTGGTGTTGGTCGCGAGCACGCCTGGCGATGTTCACGGCCTTGTGCGCCCTGTTGCCCGGCGCGTAGCGGCCGCCATGTCGGCTGCTGACATATGGGTGTTTATCTCGCCGTCCTTCCGCGCAGGCGGGCGTGAGGCCAAAGTGGCCTCGTCCTATCCCGGGGTGCGCAGGGCGATAGAGCCGTTAGAGCTACTCAGGTATCTTCTACTGGGCATTGCGCCAAGGGGATTTGCGAGATCAGGCGAAGGCGTTGTGTTGCATCTCGGCGGCGACCTGATCTACTCAGTCGACCTCGGCCGACGGCTGCGGTATCCCGTAGTTGCGTATGCCGGCAGGGCAATGCCCGGCGCTAGGTCAGTTTCGGAGTTTCTGGTCGAAGACGAGAGGGTTCAGGCTTCGCTCATCGCGCGAGGCGCGACCGCGGAGCGCGTAAAGCCCGTGGGAAACTTGATGATCGATGGCGTGGGGGTCAGGACGGGGCAAGACGATGCCCGTTCGCTTCTGGGCATAGGGCCGCATGAACGCGTCATTCCCCTATTTCCAGGCGTTCGTCCGCGCGAGGTTTCAGTGATGGCTCCGCTTTTCTTTCGCGCGGCCGAATTGCTTTCGCGTGTGGAACCGGATATCAGTTTCATGCTGTACATATCTCCATTCGTGGGTACTGCGTCCCTAGAACAGCTGTTCTCATTCACCAGGCATGCATCGACAATAGACGGATCCGCCGCGCGCGTAGAGAAGAGCGCCGGGCCGCTCGAAGCGGTTACCCGAGAAGGCGTTCGTATCAGGATAGAAACGATGTTCAGGTACGAAGCCATGGCGGTTTCGGATATCGCGGTGTGTACACCTGGTCCTGTCTGTGCTGAGCTGGCTTTCCTGGGCGTGCCGCATATTGTGGTTGCTCCGCTCAACGTGCCCAGCGCCGTGCCGATCGACGGCGTATCCGGGTTCCTCTGTTCATTGCCATTCATCGGAGAGGCCTTCCAAAAGCGGGCTGTGGAGCGGCTCAAGACTGCTTTGCGCTTTGTTTCCATTCCGAATCAGCGGGCGGGCAAGATGATTGTGCCTGAAATCGTTGGGCACGTACGCCCTGAGGATATAGTGATCCCCTGCGTGGAGCTGCTGGCGGATGCTGCGCGGCGCGATCGCATGTCAAGGGAATTGCGGGAAGTCGCTGGGCCCGCCGGAGCGGGCGACAGAGTAGTCCAAGCTATTCAGCGGATCGCCTCAGGCCAGGCTGGCTCGCCCGAGGTCCGCCCATAACCCCTCCCTGTGCCAGCAATACCCGAGGCGTTTGCACTGCGTGCATGCAGGTATGACACGCGTGTATGTCGAAAAAGAACTACGATGGGATGCTGATTGCGTCCTGCGGTGCCAGGGGAACCTTGTGCTGGCAAGCTTCGTCAGTAACGGTTAGGCACTGGGAGCGATGGGGGCGCCTGGCATGAATGGTTTGGAAAGCCCGGATTGCCCGGGCATTCGGGCTTCAAGTCTTGTCAAGAGTTTCGGGGGCCGGCGCGTGGTTGACGGCGCGAGTCTGTCGGTAGGACGCGGAGAGATAGTGGGGTTGCTTGGGCCAAACGGCGCAGGCAAGACTACTACCTTCTACATGTTGGTCGGGCTGGAATGGCCCGAGTCGGGGCGCGTCAGCATTGACGGCGCCGATGTCGAATTCGCGCCCATATGGGAACGCGCGCGGCGAGGTCTGGGCTACTTGGCTCAGGAGCCATCGATATTCCGTCGGCTTACAGTCGAGGCCAACGTTTCGGCCATCCTCGAGGCGTGCAATGTCCCCAGCGACCAGCGTGCGAGCAGGCTCGAGTCCTTGCTCGACCAGTTCGACTTGGCGCGCCTGCGAAGCCAGATGGGATTCAGTCTCTCCGGCGGCGAACGGAGACGGGTTGAGATAGCCAGGGCCTTAGCTGCGTCTCCCTCCTACATGCTCTTGGACGAGCCTTTCACAGGCGTAGACCCGATCGCCGTTGGAGAGCTGCAGGAGATCGTAATCGGGTTGAAGCAGGCCGGGCTCGGGGTTCTGATCACTGACCACAATGTGCGGGATACCCTGTCTATTGTAGATCGTGCTTACATAATGCACGAAGGCAGGATACTGGTGGCCGGAACTGCTCAGGAGATCGCGCAGAGTCCTGCCGCCAGGCGGTTCTATCTTGGCGAGAGCTTCACTCTCTGAGCTAGGGTCCTCCGCTTCCACGGGAGGGATGCGAGGTGTATGGAGCGGCGCTCATAGTCGCGCTTGCCATTGCGGGCGGTGTGATTGCCTATGCCGGCGATAGAATTGGGATGAAAGTCGGCAGAAAGCGACTCTCCATTTTCGGGCTCAGGCCCAAGTACACTTCGATAATTATCACCGTCATCACGGGAGTAGTCATTGCCGGTTGTTCGATATTACTTCTATCACTGGCATCGGAGAATGTCCGCAAAGCGCTCTTTCAGATCCGTGAGATCCAGGAGGCGCTTCTTGAAACCCGGAATGACCTGGAGACCAAGCAGGCTGAGGCGGACATGCTGTCGAAGCGCGTGGGCGAGATCATGGGCGAGTACGAGGAACTCCAAGGCAGGTTCGATGAGGCAAACCGCGAGTTGGAACGAGTGTCGGATGAGCGGGCTCGGGCAGTGGGCGAACTTGCGCGGGTGCAGACCCGCCTGAGTGAGTCTGAGGAGCGTCTGCGAGGAGTTGAGGCTCGTTACGAGGCTGCAGCCGAAGATCTGGACATCGCCAACGCCCAGCTCAAGTCGGCTCAGGCTGAGGAGGCCAGGCTCAAGCAGGAGACGATGGCGCTTCAGGCCAGCGTATCTGCGCTATCCGTTACGCGGGATGAGCTTACCGAGGAAGCGGCCAGCCTGCAACAGAAGGTGGATGAAATCAGGTTAGCTGCCGCTATGGCCTTGGCTGAGGCCGCTCAGTCGTCTCAGACGTCCATGATCGGGCGGGTGATATTCCGCGCCGATGAGGTGGTGCTCGGGAGGGTCGTTGATGCTTCGCAACCCGCTGAGTCCATCGATCGCCAGGTTCGTGCGTTTTTGCTGGAGGCGAACGAAATAGCGGCCAAGCGAGGGGCGGGCCCTGTGAGCGGAGCGATTCGCGACGATGGTGATACATCGGCTATCAGGTTCGATCTGGCTAATGCCTCGGCTGCTTTCGCCAAGATAATGGAGTCTCGCGACAAGGTAGTGCTGCGAGCTGTTTCGCCTGTGAATACATGGTACGGAGGCGTGCTGCTGGTGTCGCTGCACGTCTTTCCCGAGAAGCTGATATTCGAGGGCGGACAAGTTGTCGCCTCCAGGAAGATAGACGGCTCGGAAGGGATCGACAGAGTCCAGGAAGGATTGCTTGGGCTCATGGAGGACGTAAACAGCGCTCTGCTGGCGGCGGGCATGCCCAGCGATGAGGAGGGCAAGATCGGCACGATACTCACAGTCACTGAATTTGCCCTGGCAATCGCGAGCGTACTGGAGATGAAGACCCTGGTGAAGGTGGAAGCCGTGGCGGAATGCGATATCTGGCGAATTGCAGGTCCCTTGTCGCTTCGTTTGGTCATCAAGCCAGCATGACCTGCCCAACGCTGTATAGGAGGCAAAAATCTTGCCTGCAGTGAAGGAGTTGACCAGGGTTTGGAGAATAACAACACGCAGGCCAAGGTTACGTGAAACCTGCGATTTTGCCATTTGGCCGGCGGCGAGTTGGAAGGGGGTGCCGCTTGAGTCGCTGACGACGATGCCATATCGGCAATGAGGCTCACTTCCGGCGGGTAGCGGGGCGAGGAAACAGGAACACTCGTCTGGCTAGCCCCATTGGATGGGAGTTCTTAGCGTTAAGCATTAACTCGAGGGGGGAAGAGATTAATGAAAAGATTCCTGGCCATACTTGTCAGCGCCATGATGATCACAGCAATGGCGCTACCGGTGTTGGCGAGTCCCTTCTCCGATCTGCCGGACGACCACTGGGCCACCGACGCGGTGAAAATGCTTGCTGCGTTAGGGATAGTCCAGGGATATCCGGACGGATTGTTCAAGGGACGCAACCAGGCAACGAGATACGAGGTTGCCCTCATGGTGGCCAGAGCGCTCGAATACCTCGACAGGGATATTCGAGATCTGACTGAGAGGCTGAACCAGATCGACGGCAAGGCTGTACCCGTTGAGCCTATTGCCAAGGCCGGCGAGGAAGGATCTGTGATTCTACAGCCCCCGGCGCCCGATGCCACCATTTTGGAGCAGGTGATTGCGGAGAAGATCGCCGGGATGTCGCAGGCGCAGTGGGAGGAATTCGACGACAGGCTGTCCGCTCTACTTGCCCGAATCGACGATCTATCTGAGAGCAACAAGGCTGAGCATGCTGCTCTGTGGAAGGCGCTGGAAGCGCTTAAGGGCGGCCCTATTGCTGTGACCGGCTCCGACGAGGAGATCGAATCGCTGAAGGAGCAGATGGAGCTGGCGTTGCTTGGGCAGAAGGCCGAACTTACGATGGCTTTTTATGATTCCATTGCGGCCGCCAATGACGAAAGAGACCAGATGATAGCGGACATGGAAGCCCAGTTCGAACAGGCCTTCCTCGACCAGCATGCTACGCTGATGGCCGCTTTCTATGATGTGCTCGATGCTTACAAGGACGGGCATGAGCTGGATCACGCCGCTTTGGAGGCCAAGTGGGAGCAGATCCTGAACGGGCAGGCCGCCCCGATGAGTTCCGATTTCAGGGATGCCCTCGCCAAGCTGCGCGAGGAAGTGTCCCTGGCATTGCTTGAGCAAAAGGCCGAGCTCACCATGGCTTTCTACGATTCAATCCAGGCGCTTGAGGACGAATACGAGCAAAAGTACCAGGCACTCGGCGAGCAGTGGGCCGTGGCCCTGCTCGAGCAGAAGGCCGAGCTCACCATGGCCTTCTACGATTCGATCCAGGCGCTTAGGGATGAGAACGAACAGAAATTCGCTGCCATCGAGGAGCGGTGGGAGGTCGCCCTGCTCGAGCAGAAGGCCGAGCTCACCATGGCCTTCTACGATTCTATCCAGGCGCTTAAGGATGCCAACGAGCAGGAGTTCGCTGCCATTGAGGAGCGGTGGGGGCTCGCCCTGCTCGAACAGAACGCCGAGCTCACCATGGCCTTCTACGATTCCATCCAGGCCGTGAAGGACGAGTACGAGCAGAGATTCACGGCCCTGGAAGAGAAGTGGGAGTTGGCTCTCTTGGAGCAGAAGGCCGAGCTTACCATGGCCTTCTACGATTCCATCGAGGCCGAGAGGGATGCGCGCATCAGCGCCATGGAGGCGCTGGCTGCGAAGCACGATCAGGATCTGATCGACACCAAGGCTGAGATGGGCGCGGCCATATACGATGCGATGGAGGCAGTGCGCGGCGAGTTCGCCATCGAGATCGACGCGATAGTGGCTGTGCTCGATGCGCTGCGGTCTGAGTATGACACCGAGCTTGCGGCTCTGGGCGCTCGAATCGATGCTGTGGATGCCGCGCTGAACTTGCGTATCGATGCCCTGGAGGCAGAGGTCGCAGAAGTTCGGGCTTTGGCGGATCAGAATGCCTTTGATATTGTCGACACCTACCACAGACTGAAAACTGAAGACATAGCTCCGCTCACCGAGCGCGTTGCTAAGCTCGAGGATTCTGCCGCGGACGCACATGCCAAGATCGATGGGCTTCGCGACGATTTCGGCAAGGTGCAGATCCACGGCAGCGACGAACTGAAGTTTGTCGATATCGACCTCGATGGCGCGGTGGGCGCCAAGTTCTACAAGGATCCGTTTGATCCCAAGAAGGGCCAGTATGCTCAGACATCAAAGCTCGGGAACACCCTTCTGCTTACGCTGGCGCTTCAACCCAAGAAGGGCGTCAACATCGACATCGGCATGAGCGCCTTCGCCGATGTGTTCGGCGGGCCCGATGCGCGGGCTATCGCCATGGGCGATGTAGATGTCAAGGTTACCACCGAGAACGATGTGACTAAGGCCAGGATCGGTACGCTTGGACGACCCGGCAACTTCACCAATTACCAGATGGGCGCGGCCAAGTTTGGGGACGCAGCTGAACGCGGAATCAGCGTCGACTACACGCGCGGCGGCTTCAACGCTACTGCCCTGATGGCCAAGGTTAAGCCGCTTGAGCTCGACTTTCAGTACCTATTGGGCGCCGGTGCGCGCTATGCGCTCAGCGACAAGCTCACTTTGGGTGCGAGAGGGCTGAAGATCCAGAATGACGCTGCTTCCGGCGGCGAATACGATTCCAATTCAGCCCTTGAAGAGCAGGCCTTCGGCGGCGATTTCGAGCTTGCCCTGTCCGAGAACTTCGGAATTCAGGGCGAGGCATCGCTGTGGAAGAACGCAAAGATGACGGAATACCTCACCGCTTACAACGTGGGAGCACAGGCCAAGATCGGTTTCATCAACATCGATGTCTCCCAGGAGCGGGTGGATGCGGGCTACGCCCCCAGATACCTCGATCCAAAACTGGTGGCGGCAGATAGCTCAGCCTTTAGCTTTACTGCGACTACCGACAAGCTCAAGGGGTTCGTCATATCCGGCGAGATGGGTCGCGAGGGCGATGCCGGCTATGACGGCGAAGACGCGTTGACTTACGGCGCTGGGGTCAAGTACTACGCCAAGCTTGGCGAGGCCGATCTCACGCTGCGAGGCGGAGTCGACAGGGAAGACACCAAGCTTCCCGAAGCGGATGCCGGCGTTGTCACCACCACGGAGCTAGGGTTCGACGTGGCCTACAAGCCCGTGGAGGCCGGATTCACGTGGGAGCGCGAGGTAGAGTCCAAGGAAGTAGGCTATATCGGATATGCTAAGGCCGATATCCCGTTCGGCAAGGCTGTGACGTTCAAGGGCGGCTGGGAGCAGAGGTTCAGCTCGCACGAGTACCAGAAGTACAATGCGGGTCTCGTTTTCTCGTTGCCGGTCCTGCCCGACAAGGTCACTTTGGGCGCGGAGGCCTCCTATGCGAAGGCCACCGGCGAGACCCATCCCAATCCGGCTGTCGCCGACACCCTGAACTATGCTAAGTGGCTGATGAAGGGCGATGTGGCGTGGCTGATCAACCCCGCCACCAAGGCAACGGGCATGGCGTCCTACGAGATGCGCAAGTACGAGAAGGATGCTCAGCCATCGGGCGCTTATCTCCAGTTGGGCGTGGGCGTGGGCCATGAGCTGTTCAAGTCGACTAACCTGAGTCTCAACTACAACGTGAAAGACGCTCGTTACTCGGCGGACGGATGGCTCGACTACGGCGTGCGCATTCTGGATCTGTCGCTCAAGACCGTGTTCTAGTTCCGGTCGAGATGCGCCCCGGGGAGCTGCGCTTCCCGGGGCGTTTTCGTCGATGTGCTGGGTTTTGCTCGATTCCGGGGAGGTGAATCGGTTGGACGAGACCGTGCTGGCAGTGGACCCCGGACGCGACAAGGCGGGAATCGCTATCGTGTCGAAGGAGCGGGGCACTTTGTTCCGCTGCGTTGTAAGGGCCAACGAATGCGCATCTAGAGGCGCCCAGCTTGCCGAGGACTACGGCGCGCACAGGATTGTGGTCGGCGATAGGACCGGATCGCGCGATGCCGTCTCTGCCTTGGCGCTCCTGTCCGGGCTGGAAATCACTTTGGTTGACGAGCACAGATCGTCCATGGAAGGCAGGCAGCGGTATTTGCTGGATCATCGCGGGAGGGGCCTGTGTAGGTTGATGCCGATTGGCCTTAGGGTTCCCGGTGAACCGTTCGATGACTATGTGGCTCAGATACTCGCTGCCAGGTACTTCAAGCGGCAGGCTGAGGAGAAGGAATCGACATCTTGATGAAGAATATATAATGGCTGAAGAACCGCTCTGGGAATGGAAGGAGGCGGCGCCGGCATGGGCAGCGGATTCGCGCATAGGCGATGGCGATGTTGCACCGCGCTGATTGCGATCTGCGTCAGCGTAGCAGTCGGCTTGGTTTCATCTCCGTTTGGCCGTGCCGCCGCGCCCCTGGTTGGCTCCGATGATTGGAGATACCTGGCTCTTGCTGAGCTCGCCCACGGAGGATTGCTCGATGAAGTCGACATTCGGCTCTACTCTAGCGGAGTGCCTGTTTCCGTCAACGATCTGTCGCGGGCTGTGGAGCGCGCCGTGCGTCGCCTGAAGGATGCGGCGCCGGGCAGCGAAATCACAGTATCAGGCAGTGCCGCGGCATCGGCGGGTCCGCTGAAACTCACGGGCCCTCTCGCCGTGAACCTGACCATCTCTGCTAGGCAGGCTAGCCTCATAGCCGAGCTGGTGGCCGAATTCGGCCCAAGCTTCGTCGATCAGTCGCTCGCGAACCTTTCCTTGCGCGTGCCGCTTGGTTCGCCAGGCGGAGGCATGATACTGAGCTTGTCCGAGGCGGCTCTGTCGATGCCCAACCATCGTTGGCTCAGCGGCATGGTTGCTCAGTCATCGGCCTCGTCCGCCAAGCCCTTGCCTGGCCTACCCAACGGATCAGCGGGCCTATCTCAGTTGCAGGACCTGTTGACGCCGCTGGCGAAGCCCGATTCGGGCGGCGCACAGCCCCAGTTCCAGCTGGGCGTGCCCAGTCCCCTGGGCACCTTGGCGGTAGAGGTGTCCAGTCAGGCAGCGCGCCGTGCCGGAAAGGACGATGTCTCAGAAGAGACGCAACCGGCGCGTGGGTTCGACCTATCTACCAGTGTTCGGCTGGCCGACATCTTGGCGGTGAGCGCAGGATTCTTCACTGATGATAAGTTGCCGCAGAGGGCGACCTCTACGGCTCTCGGAGTCGTGCTCGGCGACAAAGACGGTTCCGGTGTGAGTGTAGGACACAGGGTGACGGATGTAGGTAATCCATCAGACCCCAGCGGACGCCGCGAGACCGTTACCTCGGTTGATGTCAAATACTCGCTGCCTGATGTTGTGGGGCGGGCCGTAGCTCCTGATTCCAGCGACTCCATCACAGTGAAGGCCGGCTACGAGCTCTACGGCAGAGGGTTAGCATCATCGGCGGCTGCAATGGACAGCTTTCAGGCCACTGCATCGCTGGTCATCGACTATAGGCTTCTGCTTGGCGATGCCGCGTTTCTTCAGGCGGGCTACAGATACGAGAGAATTCGCGATCTGATCGCGTCAGGCGCGGTGTGGACCAAATCAGAGTTGTACAATGCGGGCGATCTCTCGGCGTGGCTGGGGCTTGAGCCATTGAAACTTGACGGGTCGGGCGCCACCCGTACCATCACATCGATAGATTTCGGGTATAGGCTCATGGGCGACACTTCGCTGCTGCTGGGATACAAACTAATCGATTTCTCCGATGTTGGAACGCTGGACTTCACAAAGAATCTTGCTACTGCCGAGGTTACCATCAGATTCTGATGGTTTCGTCGTGCATCGCTACGGGGAGGTAGTAAAATGGGACGATCTCGGATCAAGTCGGCGGGCACACTCGTCGCTATGTTGGCCTTGCTCTGTCTTGTCTGCCATGCCTGCGCGGGCGCCGCGCCCGCAAGCCCGGTTGAACGCCTGGTTGCCATGGAGGATCTACTCTATGGCTCTCCGCAGGAGGGCGCCATTGTGGCGCGACTGCAGGGCATAGAGAGCTTGCTGTTCGGTCAGGCCGGAGCGGGGACTCTTCCCGAGAGGCTGGATCGGTGCTGGGACTTTGTTCAGGGTGATCGCGCCGGCGGTATGAACCTCAAGTTCAAGCTGAGGGCGGTCCAATGGACGATCTTTGGCAGAGTGACCGAGGGACCCATACTACCTATGCTTGTCGATCTGGAGAAGGCGATGATAGGCCAGCCGGGTCTGGGGCCGATTGGGCCGAGGCTCGAAATCCTCATGAGGCTTTCGGTGGCCGGAGGCGATCCGGCGGTCGCTTACTCGCTGGTCAACAAGGGGTCGTTGATTCGTGTGAAGCTCTGTACGCCGCTGGGCTCGGTCAAGGCGCGTTCGGGCGATATCGTGCTTTTCGAGGTGGCCGACGATGTGATTTCCGAAGACCGTCTGGTCATCCCAAAGGGAACGCCTGTGAGGGCGGTAGTCATCGATACCGTGCGGCCTACGAAGATGGGCGTTAAGGCCCGAGTGGACCTGGAGCTTAAGCCGGTGGAGGCGATTGATTCGTCCCCTGTGGTTTTCGGGGTTGAGCAGACGACGATAGCGGCCAACTCAGCCGTGTCGCTTGTGGTCGGCGAAGGCATTCGCGCGTTCGGCATCGTTGGCAAGGAGGGTGTGCTGGGAGGCTTGCTCAGCCAGAACCTCGAACTGGACCTTGCGGAAGGAGCGGAGCTGTTTTTGTCGGTAATGCAAACTGCCAAAGTGCTGGGGCTACCTGTGTCCGGGGCCAAGTAGCCGAGGCG
Source organism: uncultured Clostridia bacterium (assembly GCA_964471415.1). Classification (GTDB taxonomy): domain Bacteria; phylum Bacillota; class DTU025; order DTU025; family DTU025; genus UBA5389. The sequence goes on from CAYYHF010000019.1 coordinate 18,662, forward strand.
TGCCTACATAAGTTGCTGGGACGGGCTGGGGCTTGCCGCGCGGCGTGTCGATGGGGCAGGTTATCC
>CAYYHF010000020.1:0-18620 GCA_964471415.1 uncultured Clostridia bacterium
TGACTGGGGGGGCGCTCCCGCCACAGGCAGAGCGCGCGCCACGGACACGGCAACCGCGTACAGGAGTATGCATACGGCATCATCCATGGCCACAACGGACAGGAGCATCCGAGTGAGCGGCCCCTCTGCCTTGTGCCTACGGATTATCATGATCGTAGTGGACGGAGCCGTGGCCGCGGCAATCGAACCCAAGGCCAGCCCCAAGCGGAGGGGTTGGCCAACCATGGACGATACGGCCACAACAGCCAATACACATCCAATCGCCTGCGCAAACGCAATTCCGATGGCTCCTCGCGGAAGCGACCGAACCCTGCGCGCCTCCAGTTCGCCTCCGACCACGAAAGCAATAAGCGCAAGGCCCATCTCCGATGCAAACGCCACTCCGGCAGGGGTTATCGCATCCGCGATCCCTGGCCAGACATGCCCCAATGTGACGCCGGCAAGAAGATACCCCACAACTGACGAGACGCCAAAACTCGCGGCCACTCGCCCGAAAGCCACGCCGCCCAACATGATCAGACCGGCTGCAAGAATACTGCTCATCAAAAACCTCTCCGCCAATACGCGAGGTCGCTAGCCAAGTTCGTCAAGGTTCGAATGACGCTTCGGGAAACCCGCCGCTCTGCCCACCGGGACCGTGAAGAGCAGCCCCGATCCGGGGCGGCTGAGATCGCCCACAACGCTCTCGACCGCCGCTATTGCCTCGTCGACTTGCTCATCGGGAAGCAACGCAAAAACTGTTCTATTGTAGGGCCTGCTCTCATTGAGGTGATGACGCAGAGCCGCGAAAATCGGTATAGATGAACTGTCAATTTCAGAAAGTGCGCGCCCCATACCCATGCTCTCTATACAAGTCGCTCCAGTGATTCCCGCCCGAAGAAAGGACGAGAACAGATCGTCAAGGAGCGCAGTGTCGTTCAGCACCACAAAAAGAACTTGCACACGAATTCCCCCTAGAATGGGCATGCCTTGCATTACTGCTAGCTATCACTATACCTGACCCGAGCATTCACTGCAAGAGGTTTCCATAACCATGCAAATCGCCTCAGACATAGAGCTACCGCAGGAGGACAACATTATTCGTTCGGTGAAATCATGCAGAGCCGCGCGGTCGCGCAGAATAAGGAGGCAACCAAATGCGCCAAACAGTGATCGACATAACTCGCCCGATCTATCACGGGATGCCCGTCTGCAACGGCGATCCTCAAGTGTGCTTCGAGCCTGTGCTCTGCGCGGCTCACGATGGCGTGAACGTAGCTAAGGTCTGCATGGGAACTCATTCCGGCACGCATATAGACGCTCCATCACATTTTTTGGCATCAGCGGGCACGGTGGACAGAATACCGCTGGAATCGCTGATCGGACCGTGCTTCGTTGTGAAGATCAGGGCCGAAGGGCCTGTCGGGCGCGGCATTCTCCAGCAGTGCCTGCCCAGACCCCATCCTCGTAGAATCCTGATGAAAACCGGCGCGGGCATGAGCGGCTCAACGACATACCTTGACGCGCAAGGCGCGGCATATCTCGTCGAACACGGCACACTGCTGATAGGGACAGAGGAGATGTCGATCGAAAGCGCGGCCGGCGATGGTTCTGTCCACACTGCCCTTCTTAAGGCAGGTATCGCGATCTTGGAAAGCCTCGACATGCGGCGCGCCGCTCCCGGCGAGTACGACCTTGTAGCGCTGCCGTTACTCCTTAAGGGATTGGACGGAGCGCCGTGCAGAGCAATCCTCATTCCGCCAAGTTGAATGGGAGCCCCGCCTCTGTTTTCTCTGTCCGGCCTTGTTTTCCTTCGTACTTAGGAGCGGTCCCTTGTGTTACTCAAAGTTACAGCATACGCCTCCATGCAGCGGTCACACTACGAATGCAGCCGCAGCAACGTTCATGAAAGGAGGAACACCGCATGGCGAGAAGGAGCAACCGGATCCTGAACCCTCAGGCGCGCCAGGCCCTGAACCAGATGAAGTACGAGATTGCAAGCCAGGTAGGCGTGGACTACAACGCCTATGGCGGATACCTTGGGGACATCCCTGCACGCGAGGCCGGCAGAATAGGCGGCCAGATGGTCAAGCAGATGATCGCAGCGGCCGAGCAGAGCTTGATAAGCCAAACAGTCGCCGGGACTCAGGCCAGTTTCGCGCAGGCGCTCAGACCTCAAGGTTTCACCACTGAAACAACCTCCGGCTTCACCGCGCCGGCCAACCTGAACGTTCCAAAGTCGTAACTCACTCTATCAGCCTATCAGCGCCTGGTCATACGTGACCGGGCGCTTGTCGACCGGATCTGGGCATCCAACACCGGCCGCATGTATGCGCACCAGTACATGAAAGCGACGAGCAGGCCTCCCCCGACTACGTTGCCCAGAGTGACCGGCAACAGATTCCGACCGAAACCGGCGATCCACTCGGCAAGAGGAGTATGTGAGATCATGAATCCCACTGGAATGTAGAACATGTTGGCCACCGAGTGCTCCGCCCCGCACATCACGAACGCCGAAATCGCCATGGAAAGCGGCACTACTCTCCCAACGACATCGTCAGCGGAGTAGGACATCCATACTCCCATACATACAAGCCAGTTGCAGAGCACCCCGCGGTAGAAAGCCGGCCAGAAACCGAGGGACGCCTTGCGCATCGCAGTCGCTATGAGGATCTGGGCGGACGCCCCATCCGCAGGCTGCCACAGCCCTGTATTATGATACAGCCAGGCTGTGAAGACAGCTCCGGCCATGTTGGCAAGGTAGACTATGATCCAGTTCCGAATGAGTCCTCCAAACCGAATGCGTCTATCGAGAAGCGCCATGATCATCAGGGAGTTTCCTGTGAACAGCTCGCCGCCTCCAACTATTACCATGACAATTCCTACACTGAATACCATGCCGGAGATGAATCTCACGAAGCTAGGCCCTGCCCAAGTTCCGAGGGCGTATGACACTGTGTGCGATGCAATAGCCGCCATAGCTATGAAGCCTCCGGCGAGAAAGCCCAGCACAATAAGGGTAGCGGCGCTAGCGCGAGACTTGGCTACGCCCGAATTGACCGCAACGGTCGCAATCTCCGACGATGTCCTGTATGCCACTCGATGCACCAACCTTTCACACGTGTTTAGACACACTCCAACTATCTCAGGAGCTTGAAGCACTGTCAAGGGCCGCCCTGCAATGTGGCCTTCCACCACTTCCCACAGGGACTTCCACATGTCCGCGGCGAATAGTTTGGCAAGCGAAGGCCCGCTACCTTGCCCAGACATGGCAGAGAAAGGAGTTGCATTGAATGAACTTCAGACTACACAGAACCCACTACAAAGCTATTGCTGTGGTGGCAATGGCTGCATTAGTCGTAGCAATAAGCACATGTTCCGCGTCAGCCGCCGTTTCGTACACCGTAAAGAGCGGCGACTCCCTGTTCCTGATCGCCAGTCGCTTCGGCGTCACAGTGAGCGCGCTGCGCTCCGCCAACGGACTGTGGCATGACTGGATCTACCCAGGAGACACGCTCACGATCCCCCAATCTGCGACTGGGCCTTCGCCGTCTGAATCCGCCTATACGGTCAGGACAGGCGACTCGCTTTTCCTCATAGCCAATCGTTTCGGCGTCACAGTCAGCGCGCTGCGTCAGGCGAACGGACTCGCGCACGATGGGATTTACCCCGGCGAGGTCCTGCGCATCCCGCGCGGCACAGACTCGGGGACCGCCCCGCCCCCATCGCGCTGGGGCAACGGCTCATGGAGCTCGTCCGACCTGTCGCTTCTTGCACGGCTGGTCACTGCCGAGGCAGGCGGCGAACCCTACGAGGGCCAGGTGGCTGTGGCGGCCACGGTGCTCAACAGAGTACTGAGCAGGGCCTACCCAGACAGCGTCCCGGGCGTTATCTATCAGGTTATCGATGGCAGATACTACCAATTTAGCCCGGTGCTCGATGGGAGGATCAACACATCACCATCATCATCGGCACTCGGCGCGGCGCAGGCCGCCATGAACGGGTGGGATCCGTCCTACGGCGCTCTGGGGTTCTACAACCCCGCAAAGACCTCGAACTCCTGGGTAAGGCTTCGTCCCGTCACCCGGGTCATCGGCGGGCACATCTTCTTCAAGTAGGGTGAGTAGGCCGGGAAGCATGCGCCAGAGGAGATCCGCCATAGCCCGGATCCAACCAGGCTCCGGGCTCCAAACCTACTTGAGTTCGGCGGCAGTTGGTTGTAGAATTGACCGAGGGAGGGACTAGCTGTGCCAATCTATGAGTACAACTGTAACAACTGCGGCAAATTCGAATTTCTACACGGGTCAGGCGAAGGCGTGCTCACACGCTGCCCTAAGTGCGGATCTCCCGTTCGGCGCCTCATAAGCTCCAGAATGGGTATCATATTCCACGGGTCTGGCTACTACGTGACCGATCACAGGTCTGAAGACTACAAGAAGGCCGCCAGCGCAGAACGATCCGAGGGCGCCAAGTAGCAAGGTCTGAGGCGGGTTCCTCCCGCCTCTTCGCCTTTCGGCCCATCGCTTTCGGCCTGACGCTCATATGGGCGATGGTCCCCAGTCCGGGAGGACGCAATTTCCTCTGCTTGTCAACTGACTTGCGCCTCCGCCATGGTAGACAGCGTACACCGCGTAGGGGCCTAGCTCGCCCGTTCGAGCCGATGTTGCCACCGCCTCGGAGTCGGGACTCCACGCAAGCCCTGCGCAACGTGGGTCGGATACAAAGCTCGCTACGGCGTCTGGCCCGGTCCGGGCGTTGACCCGCGCGGCATGCGCGTCCAGCATCCAGACCGATACGCGCTGGCCTCCTCGATCATCAGCGCCCCCCACGCAGTAGGCGATCCTTCTCCCATCAGGCGACCATACCAGCGACCATGGCCATATCGCTCGTGAAGTCCGCGTCTCCCAGCTTTCGCCGGTAAAGATGTCCACTATCCGAAGGAGCGCCGTATCATCGCGGTCGATCACGTAGGCCGCGTGAACGCCATCGCTGCTGGCCGCCAGCCCCCAAATCCGCTCAGGGCCGCCCGTGAGCGCAGCCGTCTGCCCTGTCCAGATGTCCTTCACATAAACAGCTCCATCTGTGACGAACACGGTCTGGCTTCCATCGCCGCTCCACACGGCCTTGGCAGCTATGAAGTCCGGCTGGCAGACTGCGCCGTCCAAAGCGATCACGTGTATGGTCGCGTCAAGTTCGTACATGATCGAATCGCCTCCAGGCGACCAACTCGGCGTGATGAGGCCCGAGATCGGTTCGCCTATCGACTCCGTCTGATCGCTTACGACCCTGATTACCTTGAGTCGTCCATCGCTCCCCTGCAGCGCTACACGGTCTCCGCCGGGCGAGATCGCAGGCACCGACCTCCATGAGCAATCCACGCTGGCAAGCGTGGTCGATTCGCCGCTCGCCGCGTCCAGTATCATCAGTCTCGGCTGACCGGACTGATCTGAGATGCAGGCTATCATCCCGCGTAGTCGGTGGGCCTCCGCGGCGATGTCCAACCCGTCTTCGGCCATCCGGTACACCCCGCTTCCCAATATGCATGCCGAAATGCCCGCTTAAGTATATGCTTGGCTGACGCTACTCGATACACCCAAAACCCCGGGGGCGCCTGCAGGCGCCGCCCGGGGTGTGTGAGCAAGGTCTACTGTATTTGGGCCCATGGCTAACCGCGGGTCTTTTCGGCCCTGTGACACGCAGCCTGATGCGTCCCCTCATACAGCAAGAAGCCGGGTTCGACCTCCTTGCAGATGTCCATTGTGTAAGGACAGCGCGGATGCAGATGGCATCCGGGCGGAGGGTTCACGGGGCTTGGGATCTCGCCTTTGAGCACTTCGGATATGCCTTTGTGAGCCGGATCAGGCACGAACACCGCTCCTATGAGGGCAGTGGTGTACGGATGCAACGGGGTTCTGATTACCTCTTCCGCCGTGCCCATCTCAACGATCTTGCCCAGGTACATGACGGCGATCCTATCGCAGATATGCCTGGCCGTAGCGAGGTCATGCGTGATGTAGACGAAGGTAACGCCCTTTTCGCGCGATAGGTTGAGCATGAGGTTGAGAACCTCGCCTCTGATCGATACGTCTAGCATGGACACCGGCTCGTCCGCCACAATGAAGTCGGGGTCTAAGGCCAGAGCGCGCGCAACGGCGACCCTCTGACGCTGGCCTCCCGAGAGCTCATGCGGGAACCTCGGCATATACTCCTCCGGAGGGATCATCTCCACGTCCGCGAGAACCGAGGCCACGACATCGCGCGCATCGTGGATGCTCTTAGCAAGTCCCTGAATCCGCAGAGGTTCGGAGATGATCGTCTGCACGTTCATCCTGGGGTTCATAGACTCGTAGGGATCCTGGAAGATAACCTGCATCCTGCGGCGCAAGTTCTTCATCTCTTCAGGGTCTAGCCCCATTACATCGACATCCTCAAGGTGCACCGACCCGGATGTGGCATCGGTCAGCCTGAGCACGGTACGGGCCAAGGTTGTTTTCCCGCAGCCAGACTCGCCCACTATTCCAAGGACTTCGCCTTTGTACACATCGAAGCTCACATCGTCGACTGCCTTCAGCACGGGCGGCTTGTCGGTCTTCAGCGACTGGATGAAGCTGAGCCGAACAGGGAAGTACTTGGTCAGGTTCCGTACCTCCATTATCACATCGCCCTGCTTGAACTCCTTCTTCTCAGCTTGCGCTGCTACTGCGCCCATATGTCCACCCCCTGCCGAACCATCTCCGCCTTGTGACATGCTGCTCTGTGACCGGTCTCCGAGATCTCGCGCAAGAGCGGTTCCTCCGTCATGCATTCCTCATCCGCAAGCGGGCATCTGGGATGGAATCTGCACCCAGAAGGAGGCGCCAGCAGGTTGGGAGGAAACCCCGGAAGCGACCTGACAGCCGACCTTTCCGCGTGTATATTGGGGAATGACTTAACAAGCCCCATGGCGTAAGGGTGAACGGGGTTGCCGTAGACATCGTAGACGCTCCCGTACTCCACTATCTTGCCGGCGTACATCACCGCGATGCTATCGCAGGTCTGCGCGATGACCGATAGATCGTGCGTGATGAGCATCATCGACAAATTGAGCTCCGCCCTGAGTTCGGCCATGGCTTTCAGGATCTGTGCCTGCACCATGACGTCAAGAGCGGTAGTCGGCTCGTCCGCGATTATCAGGCTGGGATGGCATGCCAGGGCCATGGCGATGACCGCCCTCTGCTTCATGCCCCCGCTGAACTCGTGCGGATACTCCCCGAATCGCTTGGGGTTGATGCCCACCAGATCTAGAAGACTCTCCGCCCTCTCCACGGCAGCCTCATGCGACATATCCTCATGCTGGAGGATCGCCTCGACGATCTGCTCGCCCACTCTGTGAACAGGGTTTAAGGCATTCATGGCGCCCTGAAACACCATGGATATCTTGCTCCAGCGGACATCCTGCCGGAACTTCTCCTCGGGCATGTGCAGAATATCCTCGCCGTCCATGGTAACAACGCCCCCGTGGTATTCGCCGTTAGTCGGCAGCAACCTCAGCACAGCGCTTGCCATGCTGGACTTGCCGCACCCGGATTCCCCGGCAATCCCCAGAGCCTTCCCACGTTCGATATCGAAGCTTACGGAATCGACCGCCCTGACATGGCCCCGGAGGGTGCGGTAGTACATTTTCAACTCTCTCACTTCAAGCAGGGCCATGGCTACGATCTCTCCCTATAGCGTGGATTTAGGATCTCGTTGACCGAGTTCCCTATGAACACGAAGGCAAGGCTCATGAAAGTCAGCGCAAGCCCAGGCGGAATCAGCCACCACCACGCCAGCGTGGTGAAGGCCCCGAACTCCTTGGCGTTCTGCAGCATTCGACCCCATGTACAGACACGCGGGTCTCCAAGGCCCAAAAAGCTCAATGACGCTTCCGCCAGAATCGCGCCGGGTATCCTGAGGACAAGGTTGGCGAAGATCAAGGGCATTACGTTCGGCAGAATGTGCTGTACCATGATGTACCGCCGGGACGCGCCCGATGCCCGGGCGGCCTCCACAAACTGGCGTTCCTTAAGCGACAGCGTCTGCGAGCGCACCAGCCTGGCAATGCCCATCCATGAGAGCACCGCAAGCAGAACCACTATATTCATCAAGCTCTTGCCGAACAATGCTCCGAGTATTATCAGTATGGGCAGATCCGGTATGGCAAGCAGCACATCGGCCACGCGCATTAGAAACTCGTCGACAGCCCCGCCCACGTAGCCCGCCACGATTCCTACCGTGGTGCCGATTGCCACCGCTATGAAGGCGGTCGAAAGACCTATAGCCAAGGCGATACGCGTCCCGTAGATCAGCTGCGACCAGAGGTCGGAGCCCATATGATCCACTCCTAACACGCCGTGGACCATGCCAAGAACCTCAAAGGCCACCGGGCCCGTTTTGACCGTCACCGGTCCATCGGGCGAAACGGCCGATATCTTCAGCCGGACCGTGTAGTCGCCTTTTTCAGCGAACAGCACCTGGGTAGGCTCGCCGAAGAAGGACAACCCCAACCTCATCTTGAGGTCGAAGTCGCGCGAGTCCACGATCGCGCTCCCGTATTGGGCGCTCCCGAACACAGTCGTGTCCCACAGGTCGTATAACTTCCCGTCAGGAGTAACGAGTTGGATCGTAATGAGCGTCTCAGCGCTATCGGGCGCCTCCACCGAATACTCGAACTTGGTTGAGAAGGTGTTGGGCGTCTTGTACTGGTATGAGGTTGCATAGCTAAGCACCGCGGCCTCTGCCGAGGTATCACTTGCCGTCTGAGGCTCCTCTGATTCCTGGGATTCCTCTTCTTCCTCCACAAGCCAAGGGGGGGTCCATTCAATATGCCGTACGAACCCAAAATCGACGTCTTCCTCCTCCTCGGGCTCCCGAAGCGCCGTTGCGGAAAAATCGAACTGGATTCCGGACCCTTCCTCATCCTCAAGCGATGACAAAACGGCCGCGCCAAGCTGCTCCTGATTCCAGTCGTCGTAACCCAACTTGAGCCGAATCGTAGGAGGGCAGTCGCGGAATCTCGCGCTGACCTTGGACATCCAGGCCGGCGCTGCGCTCGCATCCGCAAGGTAAAGGTCATTCTTGGGATCGTAAGGCGCAACCCACGGCGCGAACACCGCGATGATTACGTAGACCAACACTATTCCGAGGCCCACCATGCCTTGGGATTTCCTGCGGTACTGCTCCCAGAACGTGAGGGGCCTGGGAGTAGCCGCCGCCGCGGCCTTGGCTACATCGGCCCTCTGGGCTGCCTTTGCGTCTTGCCTCATTTGGTACCACCTGCCCCCACGCGGATCCTCGGGTCGACTAGGCCGTACGCGATATCCGCCGCCAAATTAGAAATGATGACGGCCAGCGCAATCAGGTAGAACGCGCCCTGCGCGGCCGGATAGTCCATCTGCAAGGTGGCATCCAGCAGATATCTGCCCACGCCGAACCAGGAGAAGATGCTCTCTGTGATGACCGCCCCGGATACCGCTCCCGGCAGCGACATGAAGATCAGGGTCACGATGGGAGGCAACACGCTCCGAAGAGCATGGTGGTAGAGAACCTCCCGCTTGGGCAGACCTTTGGCCCGGGCAGTGAGAATGTAATCCTGCCCCAAGGCCTCCAGCATGGTGTTCCTAGTATAGAGGGCCCATGATCCGAAGCCCATAACCAGGTTTGACCCGGCGGGCAGGATGATATGCCAAACACGGTCGAGAAACTGGGCCATCGCGCCGCTGGGCGGAGGCGCGCTCATAGTGCCGTGTATCGGCAGGATGGGCCAGTAGTAGCCGAACAAGAGCAATAGCATTAGCTGGACGAAAAACCCCGGAACAGCGTGGGCGAACAGCCCGGCGCCGACGACGAATCTCTCCGTGAACCGCCCCCTGTTGGCCGCGGAATAGACTCCGAGGGATATTCCTACAGCTGCTGTACATATGAACGTGACCAAAAAGAGCGTGATGGTATTGGGCAACCTGTCCTTGAGCTCGGACCAGACCGGACGTTGCGTACTGAAAGACAGGCCCAAATCGAACCTGAGCAGTGCCAACATGTAGTTCTTGTACTGAATTATGGGAGGGTCGTCCAGACCGTATTGCTTCCTGAGCGCCGCCTTGGCTTCCTGCTTGAAGTTGGGGTCGATGATCATCTTCTCAGGATCGCCCGGCATCACGCGAAAGAGCACGAAGTTAAAAGTCAGAATAACTAGGAGAACGATCACGGCATATCCGAGCCGCCTCAGAAGGTATGAGCGAAAACCCAAGTGAATCTCACCTCGTTCTACCTCATCACCCGGAACCGCCGCCCGCAACGCAAGGCACGGGCGGCGGTCCGCGCAATTCAGTTTCGTCCTGCTACCGCATCTACTTGCCGGGCGTCAGGCGCCAGTAGTTGGGGTTCTTGACCAGCCTGACAAACTCGCCCGGACGGTACTCCTTCATGATGAAGGGACCGGTGCCGACCAGCTTGGTGTAGCCCTTGATCTTCGGGTGCGGCTCCAGCCAGGGCTGGAACGTCTTCCAATCCTTGACATCCTTCCAGATGTGCTTAGCCAGGAAGCTTAGGTCGGCGTTATAGAAGTGCCAGTAGCTGACGGAGTTGAAGTATATCTTCACTGTGTAGTCGTTGATCAGCTCTGCCTTGACGATATCCATGGTGGCGTCGAGATACCGAGGGCACTCGTTCTCCTTCAGGTAGTCGACGGTGAACTTGACATCGTGAGCTGTGAACGGAACACCATCGGACCACTTGACGCCCTTCCTAATGTACCAGGTGACCGTGGTGCCCTTCTTGCCTGGCTCGACGTCCCAAGTGCCAACGTCCCACTTCTCGGCCATCCAGGGCGTGTCGTCCAGCGTATCCGGATGCGACGTTGTCAGGCCGTCGAACACCTTCGAGAGTACGTCTTGCGCGTAGGCGCTGCTTGCAGTGATCGGGTTGAGGTTCTTGGGCTCCTCGTCGAGGATCCATCTGATGGTGCCGCCCTCGATGGGCTTGCCGAACCGGTCGACCCTGCGGATGTTCAGCAGAGTCCACGGGTTGTTGTAGTGAGCCGCCCCAAAGCCGTTCATGTCGACATACCCGGTTACCTGCTTGGTGTTGAAGGCATCGATGTAAGGCCTGGAATAGAGAGGCACATAGGGCATCTCTTTTGCCAGGATCATCTGGGCCTTGTCGGAGGCCGTCTGCGCGGCCTTCAGATCGGTGGCGTAATACAGCTCGTCCAACACCTTGTCAAGCTCGGGGTTGCGTATGCCGGGCCTGTTGTAGCCGGCTTCCACGTCCATGGACGAGTGGAAGAAGGCATGAAGGAAGGTTGGGTTCTTGCTCAATCCCCATGCCAGGACATACATGTCGAACTCGCCGATATCGAGCTTGTCGAGCATGACGTTGAAGTCCATGGGCTCGGGCTTGACAGGCAGGCCGATCTTCTGGCATGAATCGGCGATCATCTTGCCCAACTCCGCCGATGTAGGAGCTACCTCATACGTAGGCGTAAAGATCTTCATCTCCGGCAGAGGCTTGCCCTTGGGGTCAAGCCAGTTCTTCCCGGTTCCATCCGGCTTGTAGCCGGCGTCCTTCAGGACCTGTTCAGCCTTCTTCGCGCTGAACTCGTAGAAAGGAACGTTCTTGTTGAAGAACGGGGAGACCTGCGGAACGAAGCTGCTCATCGGGAGCATGTAGCCCTTAAACAGGGTACGGATAATATTGTCGCGATCAGTAAGGTGCGCTATGGCCTGGCGGAGAGGCTGGGCATCCAGGGGAGCCGTGCGCATATTGAAGCACAGGTAGAACATGTGGAAGCCCAAGGTCATCCTCATGTCCGCCCAGTCCAGCGATTTTGCCTGGTCGATGTCGGTAGGCTTGGCAAGACCGGCCCATACTACGGTCTCACCGCGCTCAAAGGCGATCCTCCGAGCATCTGCGCTAGCAATGATCGGCATGATGATCTCGTCCACGTGAGGACCCCAGTCCTCGTACTTGACTGCAGCGGCCCCCGGAACTCCGGCCGCTCCTATGGCCAGGGCCACCGTCAGCGCCAAAGCAAGAATCAAGCGAAACTTCCTCGGCATTTTACACGCATACCTCCTTATTTCGTCTGGTTTTCCACCGGTGATATCACGGCAAGACTAAGAGAACCACTACTGAACCCCCGCCTCCCTCCCCTCGTTTCGCCGCAAAGCAGCGCGAAGCTATCGGGTCGCGAAGATGCCTGCGGGTTCATTCAACAAGGCAAAGCAAAATTCCTCCCGAAAACCACTCCGGGAAAGCATTTTGGGTGACTCCCGGAATCTTGCCGTCATCTTTGGGTATTCTAGAAACAATGTCGAAATCCTTCTGCCGTATGCGGTCTATTCATTCATACATTCCACGTTGGAGGGTTCGCTCTATCGTAAAGCCCCCGAACCGCTCCCCCGATCCATGCCGATACCAACGCAAGCGGCGCCACAATGCAGATCGTAGCTGCAATGCACTGGCGAAACGCGGCCAGGCCCACCATGGACACCTCGTGCGGACCGGCCGGCAACATGACCATGCCAGTTGCAAGAAGTGGGGAGAGGCCCACTGATAGAGTCAGCGATATGAGCAATGATTCCATGCTGTGACCTGCGAGCCCGATGGAGGCCCAGGCCAAGAAGGGGGGGACAAACGCAACCCAGGGAGGACAGGGCATGTGATCCCGAAGCACCAGACAGGCCAGAGCTACAGCAACAGTGGGCAACGCGGCCGCTCCTCTCACGGCCGCCCAGAGCATATCGCCTCGCCTGCGCCCCCTCATCTGCGTTCACCCCAGGCGGTAGCGAGGTCGCCCTCCAGCGCCACCCGGACAATCTGCTCTTTGCGCGGAAGATGTACACGCATGGCGACATAGCCCGACATAGTGGCAGGCGGGCCCACGAGCAGGCCGTCCAAGTTTTCACGGGCAATCGGGGCATACAAAGACAGATCGGCGTGGGCATCCTCCCCGAGCGAGGCAACCGCGAAACCGGCGGGCACAGGAATATTGTAGAACCCGTAATGGACGCCAGCGCGCCATACATTGAACTGAACCGACTCGATCTCCGTCCGAAACCTCACAGGGGGAGCGGTGAACAGAACATCGACTACTATCTCCGCCCCGCCCGGCATCCATAGCGCGGAGGCCGCGACTACCTCCGCGCAGGCGCCATGCGTCCACTCGACATAGTCGGAGTAAGTCCTCTGGACCACCGCCCAGAGGGTAACGGACGACACAAGAGCCAGAGCCAATACCACATGTGATACCGCGCGAAACCGCGCGTCCAGTCGCGATGTGGACATGAACTTCACCTCATCACGTGTCACAGAAGATGGCATGCAGCAAAATGGCCTGGCGCCACCTCCTTGAGTTCAGGATGGTCGCTCTCCTCGCACACCTTCTGGGCAGCAGGGCACCGCTCGTGGAACCTGCATCTTGGGGGAGGGTTGATGGGTTTGCTGACCCCACCCCGCACGTTGGGAACGGGCCTCACTACGGCTGGGTCAGGAACGGGTACCGCAGAGATGAGAGCGCTGGTATATGGATGGACCGGATTCCCGATCACTTCCTCGGCCCCGGCGATCTCTACGATCTTGCCCAGATACATCACAGCGATACGGTCGCACAGGTAGCGCGCCACTGCCAGATCATGCGTGATGTACAGATAGCTCATGCCGAAAGCTTCGCGCAGCTCGGCCAGGAGCTTCATCACGCCTGTGCGTATCGATACGTCCAGCATGGACGTGGGTTCATCAGCCACCACGAAGGTAGGGTTCACCACGAGCGCCCGAGCTATCGCCACCCGCTGGCGCTGCCCTCCCGACAACTCGTGCGGGAAGCGGAACATGAAAGTGGCCGGCGGCGCCAACCCGACACGAGTCAACATCTCGGCGACACGTTCCTCGCGCTGCTCCAAATTGCCTATGTGGTTGACGTTCAATGGCTCCGATATTATGTCGAAGACCGTCATCCTCGGATCCAGCGACTCATACGGGTCTTGAAACATCATCTGAACTCTCTGCCGAAATCCGCCCATTTCAGCGCCGGAAATGGACGACACGTCTGTCCCATCAATTACTATGCTCCCTGAAGTCGGATTGGTCAACCGAACCAGCATCCTGCCGGTAGTGGTCTTTCCGCATCCTGACTCGCCCACTAGCCCGAGCACCTCGCCGCGGGCGACCTCGAAGCTGATATTGTCTACCGCATGAAGCAGCGCGTGTTGCCTGCGGAAAAATCCCCGCCCCACCGGATAGTGCTTTGCTAGATTCGCTACCCTCACCAGTACAGGGTCCGCTTCGTTAACCGGGACGCTATCTGGTAACGCCAATTCGCTCACCTCCGGCAGACGACTCCCAAACAGGATTGTGACACGCGATGCTGTGCTCCGGCCCCACCTTCACCATTTCGGGGTCAACCGCCCTGCATTCGTCAATAGCCCGATCACACCTGGGGTTGAAACGGCAACCTGTCGGGGGCGCCATCAGGTTGGGAGGGTCTCCCGGAATGGTTGCCAGATCGCGCTTGTCCCCTATGATGCTGGGATATGCATGCATCAATCCGTAGGTATACGGGTGACGAGGGCGTTTGAACACATCATCGGCCTCCCCCATCTCCACCAGCTTGCCGGCGTACATCACGCCCACAACATCGCTGACCTCGGCGATGACGGATATGTCGTGAGAGATGTATATCATGCTCATGTGGATCGTGCGCCGTATCGCTTCCATCTCGCGCAGGATCTTGTCCTGCACGATGACGTCCAGGGCCGTGGTAGGTTCGTCCGCGATTATCAAGCTGGGATTGCACGCCAAAGCCATCGCGATCACAGCGCGCTGTTTCATCCCGCCGCTATACTCGTGCGGGTAGTGATCGCCCCGCTCGGCCGGAATGCCCACCATCTCGAACAGCTCTCCAACGCGCCTTCGCGCCTCTTCCTCGGTGGTGTCGGGTTCATGTTCCACTATGGCCTCGACTATCTGGCTTCCCACGGTGTATACAGGATTCAACGCGTTCATGGCGGCCTGGAATATCATAGAGACCTCTTTCCACCTCGCCTGCCTGAACTCCTCTGCCGTCATAGAGTATATGTCGCGCCCGCCGAGGTAGATCCGGCCCTCCTTGATCTGGGCATTGTACGGAAGCAACCTCATAATCGACATAGCGATGGACGTTTTCCCGCAGCCGGATTCGCCCACGAGGCCAAGGGACTGACCGCGCTTCAGGGCGAAGCTGACTCCATCCACCGCCTGTACCCATCCAGCTTTGGTGCTGTAGTGCATCGTAAAATCTTCGACCCTCAAGAGGGCATCCATACTGCGCTCACCTCTTTCTCAGGCGGGGGTTGACGACTTCGTCGAGCCCTCTGCCGACCATGTAGAATGCGGCGCAGAACAGGGTGATCACGAACCCCGATGGCGCCCACAGCCACCAATACTTGCCGAAATCGAACAGGTAACCCGCCGTCTCGGCCGTATGTATCATCATTCCCCAGCTCATATCGATGTTCAGGACGCCGAAGAACGAGAGCGTGGCTTCGCTCACGATGGCACCGGTCACGTTGAACATCATGTAGAGGAACGAGAGGGGGAGCACATTGGGAATGATGTGCGCGCGGATTATGTGCAGATCGCTTCCGCCGGCAACGCGGGCTGCGTCGATGTAGGGCCTCACCTTCACCTGCAGCGCCTGCGCCTTGAGTATCACCGTGATACCCCCGAAAGCCCCCAGAAACCCCAAGATGATGGCGAATTCGAATATCCCCAGCCTCACCATGGACCCGACCACCACAAGGAGCGGCACGAACGGAAAGAGCATTACGATATCGGCCAGTCGCATGAAGATCGTGTCGGTTATTCCCCCGTAGTAGGCCGCTACAGCCCCGATGAAGGTTCCCACGACCACGCTGATCACAGCCGACAGCACGCCCAGCAAGAACTCGCGCCCCGTACTGAACATCAGCTGCGCCAGTATGTCGCGCCCAATAGGATCAGTGCCCAGCAAGTGACCTACCCCAGGCGGCGATGGATGCATTATGGTCGGATCAAAACCCACAACCGGGTGATAGATAAGCGGATCCCATACGAAGTTGATCATGATGGGCCACAGGAGACCGAAGATTCCGAAAGCGATGATGATTATCAGGCCCGCCATGCCCACTCGGCTCTCCTTGAATATCTCCCAGTTCTGAGCGAGCGAGCGCATGTTCATCTTCCATCGTATCTTCCAGATGGGTTCGGTGATCCCCGTATCGAACCGAGGGCTTCCCCCGTTACCACGCCCAACGTTGGGACTTGTGGCAAGTTCATTCATGCATGTCCACCTACCCTTCCGCCGCCGGCTGCCCTGTGTAGGATATCCTGGGATCGAGGGCAGCGTACAGCAGGTCGGCCACGAAGTGCGCTACGAGCAGAAATACGCCGGTAAACACGAGCGCGCCGGTGGCCAGCGGATAGTCATTCCCGAGCGCAGCGCGGAAAAGCACCTGCCCTAGGCCCGGCCAGGAGAACATCGTCTCTGTGACCAAGCCCCCGCTCATGGACGAGGCTAAGCTCAACACCAGGCTAGTCACGGTGGGAAGGAGAGCATTGCGCGCCGCATAGCGATCGCGCACTACATTATCGGGCAGACCTTTGGCCCTAGCGGCCATCACGTAGTCTTCCTGGACGGTTTCAAGCATTGAGTCGCGCATCAGGAGCATAGTTCCCGCGAAATTGATCAGCGTCAACGTGCATACCGGTAGTATCATGTGCCGGATGATGTCCCACATGTAGATGAGAGTCCCCGTTGCGTGCGCAATGCAGACTGCCGCGCCAACGACCGCCGCCGTCAGAATCCATGCCATCGCTGCGCTCTTTTTCGTCTTGCGCAGCCCGCGCCGGAGCGTCCAGAATATCAGGAACACAGCCACGGCTATCACCGCAACGCCCAGCACCAAGTAACCAAAGACTTGGTTAGACGTGAACGGCGCTTTGACCCACAGCGCCGGCTCTATGAATTGGTTCAAAGGCAGCCAGCGCAGGGTGTAGGCGAACAGCCAGATCAGCACCAACGACAGCAGCGGGTAGAAGGCCGTCCAGAACGTAATGCCCACTACGGTGGCGATGTGGTCCACCGTTGCGCCCCGCTGCCAGGCTATGACCCGCCCCAGCACGAACCCCACGTAGAACGACAGGGAGTTCGCGGTAATGAACAGCACGATGGTACGCGGAAGACGCTCGATGAGAATGTCCCAAACGGGCTTGGGGTATTGGCTGAAAGACACCCCCAGATTGCCAGTGAAGAAGTTCTTAATGTAGCTTAGGTACTGCAGGAATACCGGCCGATCCAGGCCCAGCTGTTTCTTGAGTTCCTCCCGCGCGGCCTGCGGTATTCTGGGATTCGCCAGGTACATCTGCGATATGTCGCCAGGCATGGCCTGCATCAGAAAGTACACCAAGGTCATGTATATCAGCAGCGTGAGCAGCAGCTGGCCAACACGGCCCAGCATGTATCTTCGCATCGTTATCACCCGAGCTTTCAGCTGTTCTATTCCAAATCGGAGCGCGGGCCGACAGGCCCCGGATGGGCCACCGGCCCGCGCGCGGCCGGGAATCACCCAGCGAAGGCTCTTAGTTCTTCAGCTTAACCGTGCTGGTCATGCCGCCGAAGTACTGAATGCCGCTCAGAACCTTAGTAAATGGGTACTCCAGACTATCGCTCCTGTAGGCTTCGATCAGAGGAGTATCGAACAGCACTATGTAAGGCAGATCCTCAGCCAGCATCTCCTGCATCCTGAAAGCCTTTTCACGAGCTTTGACCAAATCCGGCTCCGCCAGGAACGACTCTGACAGCTTGTCGAACTCCGGATTCACGTATTGCGTGGCGTTGAACCCGCCCGCAGGCGCCTGGCTGCTGTGGAAGAACCAGTGCATGTGATCGGGATATAGGCTGAGGCTCCAGCCCAGCAGGAAAGCATCGTAGTCGCGCTCGTCGGTCTTGGTGAGAACCACGTTGAACTCAGTTGGAACGACCTCGCAAGGTATTCCGATCTCCTGCATCCACGTGCCGATGTTCAGGCCGAATGTGTAGCGAAGCGGATCATAGCCGGCCGTCATGACCATAAACTCGAACGATGGCATCTTCTTGCCGTCCGGCATGATCAGGCCCTTGCCTCGCTTCAGCACCTTGTCCTTCTCCAGATCGACTTGGGGCTCGACCTCCCATGAGAACCCGGCGCTCTTCAGCAGCTTGACAGCTTCAGTGATCCTCTGGGCGCGGGTCATCCCCTTGCCCCACATCCTGACATCCTTGTTGAACCAGTAGGCGTTGCCCGGAGGAACCACCGAGTACTGCGCGAACGCCACGCCCTGCAGCACCCTCTGGGTAATGTACTCGCGGTCGATCAGCGTAGCCACAGCCTGACGGAACTCCTTGATGCCGAAGGGGTAACGCGCGAGGTTGAACCCCATGTACCTGAAGCCGTTGACGTTGTTCTCGACAGTCGCGATACCGGGAGCCTTCTTGAGCTGCTCCTGGAACCCACGCTGCAGGCCCAAGGAGTTCAGTATGAAGTCGACCTCGCCAGCCATGAGTGAAAGCACTGCAGCGTTCTGGTTCTGCAGAATGCGAAACATCAGCTGGTCGACGTAGGGGCCCTCAG
>CAYYHF010000021.1:0-18033 GCA_964471415.1 uncultured Clostridia bacterium
GGCTTGCGGGCGGGCTGATGATCATGGGCGGCATGCAGCATCGGTTCGTCAAGGGGATGGGCGCAAACTACGCGTGGGACGGCGTGATGATCGCCATCGTCGCCGCCAACGGCATGCTGCCAACGGGGCTCTACGCGCTGTTCTTCGCGGCTATACAGACGGGCGCCATGGGCATGGAACTGGAGACTGCCGTTCCCAGCGAATTTGCGTTGGTGCTGCAGGCTATCATTGTGCTGTTCGTCGTAGCCAGCCGCGAATCGACGCGGCTGCTCATCAACAGAGCGGCTGCCGACCTCAGGGCACGGGCTGCGGCCCGCGCAGTGCAAGGCGGCGGCAGGCAAGGTGATGGCTGGGGCAGCGGAGCGGAAGGGGGCGGGCGCGATGCATTTGGTCATTGAGATGCTCCGTTCGAGTGTGCTCGCCGCAACGCCGGTGCTTCTTGCCGGGCTTGGAGGCGCCTACACGTATTACGCCAATGTGTTCAACATAGCCATGGAAGGGATGATGTTGATCGGCGCGTTCACCGCAGTGGCAGGCAGCTACCTCTGTGGTTCGTGGGTTGCCGGAATGTTGGCAGGCATCGCCGGAGGAGTGGCGGCGGCTGTGGTGTTCGCGCTGTTCGCCGTGTATCTTAAGACGGACGAGTTCGTCACGGGCACGGCCATCAACATGCTGGCCTTAGGCGGCACTACCTATGCGCTGAGGCAGATGTTCCGCGTGAAGGGCGCCTTCATGTCGCCGATGATCCGCGCCATACCCCGCGTTCACATTCCGCTTATCGGCGCGCTGCCCGGCATAGGGCCGGTGGTCAGCGGGCACCCGTTCTTGGTCTACGTCACGCTGGCCTTGGCTATCCTGATCGAATGGCACATATACCGCACTCGCTACGGGCTGCGACTTCGCGCTGCCGGAGAGGATCCGAGGGCGGTGGACTCGGTGGGCGTCAGCTCGGATCGGATACGCGCTCAGGCCATACTGATCTCAGGCGCGCTCTGCGGGCTGGCAGGGGTGTATCTGTCGCTGGGGTATGTTACCCTGTTTGCGGAGAACATGTCCAACGGGCGAGGTTGGATTGCGCTGGCGGTGATCATACTCACCCGCGGTCGTCCGCTGGGATTGCTCACCATGTCGCTGGTGTTCGGGTTCTTCGACGGCTTGGGCTTGAGTCTGCAGAGCACCAGGATACCGCCGCAGTTCACTCAGATGGTGCCGTATATCGCGACTATCGCGGCTCTATACCTGTATTCCAGGGAGAAGCGGGGGCCGGCGCCATCGGGCGAGGCAGCGGAGTCGGGCCGGGCGGAGAAGGATCCGGGCGTTTGACGGCGTAGCAGTTCATCGGGGAACAATCGGCGGCTGGTTGCCGTTGGGGACTGTTGCGTGGTAATCTATAGCCGTCCGAGAGGCATTCGAAAACTGCCTGAGTAAAACGAGAGGGGGCGCATGTGATTGAGGAAGACAGGTCTTGTCGTGCTCATCGTTGTGTTGGCGCTGGTGGTGCTGTTGGCTTCCGGATTCGTGAGGATATCCAACTCCATAGTTCGAGCGGAGGAAGATGTCAACGTTCAGTGGTCTGAGGTTCAGAACCAGCTGCAACGGCGCTACGACTTGATTCCGAATCTTGTGGAAACGGTCAAGGGCTACGCTGCCCATGAGGAAGAGGTTTTCACCGCGATAGCCGAGGCCCGGGCCAAGCTGGGCGGCGCCGTAACGGTTGACGAGACGGCCCAGGCCGTGAACCAGATGGAGAGCGCCCTGTCGCGTCTGCTGGTTGTGATCGAGAACTATCCGGAGCTCAAGGCGGATGCCCACTTTTCGGAGCTGATGTACGAATTGTCGGGCACCGAGAACCGCATAGCCGTTGCAAGAAGGCGCTATAATGAGGCTGTGCAGTCGTATAACGTGTACATCAGGGTTTTCCCGAACTCCATAATCGCGGGTATGAAGGGCGTTGTGCCCAAGCAGATGTTTGAAGCCGCCGAAGGCGCTGAAATCGCGCCCGAGGTGAAGTTCTAGTACGGAGGGCACAGACGTGAATCGCGTGAACCACGCAAATCCAAGATCACCGCTGATCAGGTTTCTGGCTGTCGCTATAGCGCTTTTGGCGCTCATGGCTCAGGCCGCATGGCCGGCATATGCCAAGACTGTTCTTCCGCAAAAGCCCGATCCTCCTCGCCTGATGAGCGATACAGCGGGCATGCTGGGAAGTTCGGCATCGGGCGAAATCGAGGACCAGTTGGTGTCGTTCTGGCGCGACACGGGGGTGCAGTTCGCGGTGGTAACCGTGCCTGGCCTGGACGGCGATGCCATCGAGGACTACTCTGTGCGACTGTTTGAAGCGTGGGGCATAGGCGAGGAGGGCAAGGACAACGGCCTGCTTTTGCTGATCGCGGCCGAAGAGAGAGAGCTGAAGTTCGAGACCGGTTACGGGCTGGAAGGGGAGCTGCCCGATGCCTTCTTGGGGAAGGTAATCGATAAGGCTCTGGTTCCCCAGTTCAGAGCGGGCGATCCGGCGGCGGGCATCGAGGCGGCCATCGAGATGGTAGCCGACCGCCTGATGGGCCGGTCCGGCGAAGGACCGGGGGATGAGGAGTCTTCTGGGGAACGCGCAGAGACACTCGCCATGATTGTCTTTTTCGTCATTGTGGTGGCGATCTTGTTGGTCGCCCAGGCACTCCGCGGACGGGGCGGGCGAGGCGGGCGAGGGACCGGTGGAGGGGGACGTACAGGGACGTGGCGGACTCCGACAAGCTGGCCCAAGTCCACAGGAGGTTGGGGCGGTTCCTCGGGAGGTCGCTCAGGAGGCAGTTCGTCCGGAGGGTTCGGTGGTTTCGGCGGAGGCCGCTCAGGCGGCGGAGGCGCAAAGGGTGGATGGTAGGATAGTCGCGCCGCGCTGTTGCTTCGCAGCTCTGTGCGCCGCTGCGCTGCCGATTGCGCCGGCGTCCTTCCCGCGGCTGCCTGTGGTCACAGCTATCGCCTGGAGAAGACGTCTGCGAGTCCTGCATCCTTGACCCGCTGGGAGATGCGGCGGGTATCCGTGGTGTAAAGGCCCGATTCGTACATTCGGTTGTAGTATACGCCGCCGGCAAAGGTGTACTTGTTGAGAAGCCCCGAAGGCGAGCCAAGTGACCGCTCCACGTAGGCGAGCAGGTCGCCGCAGGCGAGCGAGGGGGGCAGGATCAGCAGTTCTTTGCCGGCGGCTTTCCTGACTGCGTTATGACCGGCCAGTGCGCCGGTCAAGATCGCCTCGGTGTGCCCCACCATGAGGCCCGCTTTCTCGCCTGCACAGAACAGGTTATCCACTCCTCCCACCTTCATCGCCAGATCGTGCGGCGTGATCACGGCGAACCTGATGGAATTGCCGCGTCCTCCCGCGTATGGGTCCTGAAAGAGGGCCGACTCGAATCCGGGGATCGCGCGCAGCCGATCTACGGGAAAGAACGGCGCCATCAGCTTGGCATGGCCCGTGTCGAGCAGGATTATGTTGTCGTAGAACTCGGGCAGCGCGTACTGCTGGCACGCTTTGGGCGCGGCTCGGTCCGCCCGGGGCTGGTAGCGAGGCACGGGGATCGCCAGGGCGCCCCTCTCCTCCAGATCGCGTACGAGCCATGGCGCCAGCGACTTCTTCTGCAACTCGCATGAACCGCTCATTGCCTCAAACAGACTCCCCGACATCTCCCTGACGCCGGCTTTTCCGGCGATGCTGACGCGTGCGCCGAAGGCGGGGCACCGAAGAGCGCACATCACGCATCCGCCGCTCACACGGGCGCAGTTACCCTGCGGGCCTGCAGTGCCTGTGGCATCCACGAAACAGTGCGCCATCACGCGTCTTCCGTCTGAGAGCACAAGGCTGCTTATTCGATCTTTGTCCTTCTCCACGTCCACAGCGCGCGATTCCAGCCAGAGATGAATTCCGGTTTCGGCGAGCGCCCTGCGTACGGCGGCCTCCACCCGGCTGGCATCGTAAAGGCTTGCGTGCAGGTGGCCTGGAAAGTCCACGCGGCGATGGATGGTCACCTGATCGATCACGCCGAAAAGATAGTCGGCGCCCATCGCCGCGAGCTCCCGGGCGGCGGTGAACCGCCCATTGTTGTTCATTATCCCTCCCACCAGGCCCGTTCCGAGCAGAAGATTGCTTCTCTCAAGGAGCAGGACATCCGCCCCAGCTTGCGCTGCAGCTACGGCCGCGGCGCATCCCGCCCATCCGCCGCCGGCGACGACCACTACAACCGTTGCGCTCATCTGCCCGGTTCGACCGTGCGGTCGCGCTTACGGAACTCTTCTTCGATGATTCTGGGGATGACTCGCGCCAGAATGCGACCGGCCGTAAGCGGAGCGACTTCACCGGGAAGGCCCGGCGCCAACTGCGCGCGGATTCCGCGCTCGGCTGCCGCCACGAAGTCGGTTCCGCCCGGCGCGGAGGCCAGGTCGATGATGACCGCGGTTCGTCGGAGGGTGTAGATCAAGTTTCGATCCAGAACCATGGCGGGCGCCGTATTGAAGACGATGTCGATCTGCGGCAGGCAATGGGGCAGGTCGGGCGGATCCACAGGTACGGCGCCCATCTCGAAGGCCCTGGCTCTATCCCTTCCACGGCGCGCTGCGACCCAGACGTGAGCGCCCAAGCCGTGCAGCATCCGCACAATAGTCAGGCCGGTTCGACCCGGCCCGATAACCAGGCAGTTGCTGTTGTGTATGGTGAACGGCGTGGCCTGCATGGCCATGAGTATGGCGCCCTCGGCCGAGGGGATTGAGTTGAGGATGGCCAGTTCATCGTCTTCGCCGGTATCCACAATCGCCAACCCCGCGGCGGCACACTCGGCTGCAAGGCATGGGCGGACAATGCCGCTGAATACTATGGCTGCCGGGTCGGCCGCCCCGAGCAGTTCGCGGGTGACGGCTATGGGCTTGGCTGTGATCTTGATGTTGCAGGCGAGATCTGTGCCTGAAAGCGGCAGGATGATGGCGTCTGCTCCAGCGCAGGCATCGCGAGCGCTCGCCGCCGCCAGTGCATCGCCGCGCAGTCCTTCCGTAGGCGTTCCAAAACATGACACGCGCGCCCCCGAATCCATCAGAGCGCACACCAGCTCCGCTTCGCGACGGTCGCCGCCCAGGATGCACAGGGAAAGCCCGCTCAAGTTGGCCACGCGGCCCGCCTCCTTCACACTCGCTCAAGGTAAGTGTATGACGAAGGCGCGGGCCGCAGTCCGACCGCGGTCCGGGCCTATTCGATCTGCGAGGCGAGTTCGCGCCGAGCTTCCTCCATGATTCTTGCCGCCGCAAGTCCCGTGGGCCCTTCAGCGTAGATCGTGAACGATGGGTGCCTGGCATCCGGCAGCACCATGTACCATCCATCGCCTACTGTCTTTCTGTAGCCGTCGAACGTATCCACTCCGGGATCGTCCAGCCTGCCCAGAAGCTCCCGCATAACCTGGCCCTTGAGCTCCCAGGGGCACGGCAAGGTATCGCACAGCAGGTGGTGAGCCGGGACTAGCTGGACGAGCTGCGAAAGCGGAGCTGAATCTGCCGACACCCACTCTACGAACTTGGCGGCGGCGAATATGGCGTCCATCCCATTGTGTAGGTAAGGGAAGACGAATCCGCCGGCGAGGTCAGACGCGATCCCCGACTTGCTGGTGCGGGCGAGGTCCGCCAGTTCGCGCGCGTGCGATTCGGCACGGTACACGGTAGCGCCGTTGGATGTGAGTGCCTCGATGAACACAGTCGGTATATAGCTGGGCGTTGTGACGCCGCGCGATGATTTCGAACGCACGCTGAGCAATGCCGCGAGATACGCAAGCTCCATGTCGGTCAGCACTCGACCGGAGTCGTCGGCCACCCACATCCGCGTGCCCTGAGGGTCAGTGAGGATTCCCATGTTGGCTCCGATGGTCTTGACTATCAAGGCTAAGTCTTCGCAGGCGCGCTCCAACTCGCGCTGGGTCTTGGGCATTTTCGTCTCCTGCTCGATGGCGTTGAGCGAGGTCACTTCCGCGCCTAGCTTGGCAAGGAGTGAAGGGAGAATACTGCCGGTGAAGCCGTGCCCGCAGTCGACGACGAGCCGGATGCGGTTGGCCTTAGTGGCTTCTACGTTGATGCGGGAAAGGCAATCATCGGTATAGATCTCCACAGCCCGCGGGTAGTAGCTGATGCCGCCCACCTCCCGGGCGCTGGTGCGACGCGGGTCTTCGCGAGTGAGCAGAGTCTCGATCCTGCGTTCCGTATCGCGCCCAAGAGCCAGTCCGTCCTGATCAAACACTTTGATGTCGGCCATCTCGAAGTTGCCTTCGGAAGTCTGGGTATGTACGGCGTAGGCATAGCCGTTTCGGCGGGCCATGTGAGACAGCACCGGCAGGGGCTGGCCCTGAAGGTCGCAGATTGTCACCCCGGCGCTGGACAGCCCGGCTACGAGCGCCCGTTTCATCATGCGCGCCGTGCGGCTGGGATCGCGGCTGACGATGATGCTGGCGCCCTTTTTCATCGTGCCGCCTATGGCGCTTCCTAAGCGCACCGCGAACTCCGGAGTGAATTCGAAGTTGACCAGACCGGAGATGGCTCCGGCATGGAACAGCTCGCGCCGCAGGCGCTGCTCCCACACAACGCTGGACGAAAGCACCACGCTCTCGTCGATGATCTTTCCTGGCCACACGCGAACTCCGGGCTTGACGGCCACGGACGTATTCAGAATGGAGTCGTCGGACACTACCGCGCCCTCGCCCACCCGCACGCTCTCTTTGAGCACCACGTTCTTGCAGATGATCGAGCCCGATACCACCGATCCTTCGCCTATGTATGAGTTGCTGAAGATGGTGGACCTCACGGCGAACGCGTTGGCCGCCACTATCACGTTATCGCCTATGACGCAGTATTCGCGCAGGCGCGCGCCGGGCGCGATTTCGCAGTTCTCCCCCAGCACCATGCGGCCTTTCAGGTCGGCGCGCGAGCTCACCCGAGCCGACTTGGCCACCCAAATGCCCGGCATTATCTGTTCGCCGGGTATGCTCAGCTTGACCTTGCCTGACAGCGCGTCTACCTGCGCCCGAAGGTACATCTCGATGTTGCCCACATCGCACCAATAGCCATCGGCCACATACCCGAACAGGGGTTGCCCCTCTTGAAGGAGAAGAGGAAAAAGGTCGCGCGAGAAATCGAAGTCCTGCCCCGGCGGGATGAACCTGAGGGCTTCGGGCTCCAGGATATAGATTCCCGTGTTGATGGTGTCCGAAAATACCTCCGACCAGCCTGGTTTCTCCAGGAAACGCTGAATGCGCCCGCCCTTGTCGGTGATCACCACACCGTACTCCAGAGGATTGTCTATTCTGGTGAGCAAAATAGTGGCGATGGCGCCCTGCCGCTTGTGAAACTGGAGCGCTTCGGTGAGGTCGAAGTCAGTGAGCAGATCGCCGGAGATGACGATGAAGGTCTCGTCGAAGTGCTGCTCAAGGTTCTTCACTCCGCCGGCGGTGCCGGGCAGTTTCTCCTCCACCTTGAACTTGACCGAAAGCCCCTGGGCCGAACCATCGCCGAAGTAGGACTCAATCTGGTCGGCTAGGTAGAAAAGGTTGGAGTAGACTTCGCGCACCCCGTGCGCCTTAAGCAGAAGGAGTATGTGCTCCATGATGGGTCGGTTGGCTATGGGGATCATGGGCTTGGGCCGCGTGGCGGTGATCGGCCGAAGACGGGTTCCTTCCCCCGCCCCTAGCAACATGGCTTTCATCGGCTTCAGCTCCCCTTGCTTTGCCGCGCTCGGCGAGCATGCCCACGCCGCGCCGCCGCGCGACTTGCAGTATGCGTATGGCTAAGCGCTAACTTCGACGGCGGGGCGCCATTGTCCTTTGCAGAGGGGAGGACGGAAGCAGGACGGGCATCGCGTGAGGCGGAGGAAAAGACGGATGAAGGGATATTCCGTGCCTGCGTAGAACACACATAGGCCAGCTATAGATCTAGATGTAGTAGGGAGGCGCGCTTCGTGCAGGATGTGCAGAGCCGGTCGGATTCCAGAGGCATCGACATACAAAAGGTTGGGGTGAAGAACGTACACCTACCCCTGCAGATCGCCACCAAGGAAGGAGGCTGGCAGTCAGTGCTGGGGAACGCCTCGCTCTCGGTGGAACTGCCCATGCAGTTCAAGGGCACTCACATGAGCAGGTTCATAGAAGTGTTGCTCTCTTGGAGCCAAAAGCCGATCTCGAATGTGTCCATCACATCGATACTGAGGGAGACGTGCGAGACACTGGCGGCCAGGAAGGCGCATACTTCGATACGGTTCAAGTATTTCATACCCAAACGCGCGCCTGTGAGCGGCAGGGAGAGCGTTCTCGACTACAATTGCGAATTCATTGGGTCAGTTGACGGCCTTCGCCACACATTCATCATGGGCGTGGAAGTGCCGGTGACATCGTGCTGCCCGTGCAGTAAGGAGATATCGTCATTTGGTGCGCACAACCAGCGCACCATGATTCGGGCGCGCGTTCGGTTCAGCTCAGCCGGGTTTCTGTGGCTTGAAGACCTCATAGCGCTCTTGGAGGCGCAGGGCAGCTGCGAGATATATTCGCTTCTGAAGCGCGAAGATGAGAAATTCGTCACAGAGGCGGCCTATTCCAACCCCAAATTCGTCGAAGACATGCTCCGGGACGTGGTGATAGCCTTGCGCAACGAACCGCGTGTGCGCTGGTTCGAAGTGGAGTGCGAAAGTCACGAGTCGATCCACAATCATTCCGCTTTCGCCTGCCACGTCGAAGAGAAGAGGACGGTGTAGCCGCCGGTGCCAGTGCTGGAAGTGGGCTCTCTCACCAAATACTTCGGATCCGACTTGGTGTTTGGCCCGATCAACGCATCGCTGGAAGAGCGTGAGCGTGTGGGCCTGGTGGGCCGGAACGGGACAGGCAAGACCACTCTGCTTCGGGTGATCGCGCGACTGGAAGACTACGATTCCGGGTCCGTGTGGACAGCGTCCGACCGCACTGTGGGCTACTTGGCGCAGGGGTTCGCCTACGATTCAGGCAACACGCTGTATGAAGAGATGAAAACCGCGTTTGCCCCCGTGCTTGAGATCGCCGATCAGATGCGCGAGCTTGAGCGGGAGATGGCCGACCCAACGCTGGCCGACCCCGAGGCCGCGGGTTCGGAAAAGTCGCTCGGCCGGTTGATGCAGCGATATTCCAGGCTCTCCACGGAATTCGAGATGCGCGGAGGCTACGATTACGATGTCCGCATCAAGACGACCCTGTTCGGGCTGGGTTTTCGCGAAGACGACCTGGATCGTGTGATCGACACGCTAAGCGGCGGGCAGAAGGTCCGCGTTGCGCTGGCGCGCATGCTCTGCGCAAGCCCGGACATCCTCCTGCTCGACGAGCCCACCAACCATCTGGATGTGGATGCATGCGAGTGGCTGGAGAGCTATCTCCGGTCTTTCTCAGGCGCTTTTGTGGTCGTGTCGCACGACCGCTATTTTCTGGACGCGACTGTCGATACAACGTGGGAACTGGAGAACTGCAGGCTCACGCAGTATCCGGGCAACTACACCTTCTTCGTTGCGCAGAAGGAACTAGCTTGCCAGCGCCAACTGGAGGAATACGGGCGCCAGCAAGAGTTGATCCAACGGCTCGAGGAGTATGTGCGTCGATACAAGGCGGGTAACTGCACCACCATGGCTCAGAGCCGAGAGAAAATGCTTGCGCGCATTCAGCGCATCGATAAGCCCAAGCAGATTCCGTCAATGAAGGTGGGTTTCCGTGAGTCGGCGCGGGCCGGGCGGCTTGCAGTGGTGATCGACAGAGTATCCAAGAGCTTCGGCGAACTTCGTCTCTTCGACCGAGTGGAACTGGCTGTGCAGCGGGGCGAGCGCTTGGGGATAGTGGGACCCAACGGCTCAGGCAAGACCACGCTCCTCAGGATCATCGCCGGCGATTTGGCGCCCGATGCCGGCTCCGTAGCTTTGGGCGAGAACGTATCGCTGGGCGTGTTCTGGCAGGACCAGAGGGGACTTGCCGAGGAGTCGACGGTGCTCGATGAGGTCTACACTATGCGCGACTGGACTTTGGGAGAGGCGCGGAGCTACCTTGCGCGCTTTCTGTTCCGCGGCGATGACGTTTTCAAACGGGTTAGCGTCCTTTCGGGCGGGGAGCGCAACCGCCTCGCCTTGGCTAAGCTGATCCTATCGGCGCCTAACGTGTTGTTGCTGGACGAGCCCACCAATCATCTGGACATCGAGTCGAGGCACGCTCTGGAGCAGGCGGTGTCGGACTTCGACGGGACGGTCATCTGCGCCAGCCACGACAGATACTTCCTGGACCAGACGGCCGCGGCGATTCTGGAGATCGCTGAGGGCCGGTGGCGTCTGTACGAGGGCAACTACAGCTACTACCGGGAGAAGAAAGCGGCTGAAGCTGCGGCGCGCGCAGCGGCCGATGCAGCGTCAGGGCCTGCTCGGAGCGGACCGGCAGCCGACAGAGGGGCGGGGACGCGCGCGCGCGCGCCGGCGCGCGACCGCGCGCAGCAGAAGCGAAGCCCTCGCGATGCCGCTCGCGAGGCGGACCGGATCGAGTCTGAGATCGAACAAGCTGAGGCTCGCCTGGCCGCGGTGGAGGCGCTTCTTTCATCGGAGGACCTTTACTCCGATGGGGAGCGGGCGCGCGAGGCGGTTATGGAGCACCGCGAGCTCGCATCGGAACTGGAGAGGATGTACGAGGCTTGGGAGATCGCTCTGGACGAGGCGGAGAGGACGGGGGGATATGCAGATTGAATCTTAGGGTCGGCGCCCACACCAAGCCATGCCGGGCTGCTGTAGAGCGTGCCGCGGCGCTTGGTGTGTACGCCATCGTCAGAGTACAGGACAAGATCGAGAGGGCCGTGGGAGTCGTAAACGGCCGCATCGACCTTAAGACGGTGGAAGAGGGGTCCGGCGTGGGCGTGCAGGTTATCACTGAGGACGGCCTGTCGGGCTTCGCGTCCAGCGACATCATATCGCCGAGTTCACTGCAGACACTGGTGGAATCGGCGACCCATCTGGCGCGAGAGTCTGGGAAGTACCGGCCCGAGCCGGTCTGCGGCATCCGGCGGCTAGAGCCGCTGATCACCCAGATACACCGGGCAACGCCCATGGGCATGGATGCTGTTGATCACCTCCGGGAGGAGAAACTCGTCGCCGACCTCTGTCGGACGACGATGGAGATAGATTCGCGCCTGGCCGTTCGGACTTTCTACCGAATATTGGACGACCAATGGCGGATAGTGCGTAGCGATGGCACGGACGCCATGTTCTCCATCCCGCGGGCCGCCGTCATGAACATGATCACTGCCAGAAGCGATGGGCGTACAGCTACTTTCAATGCATCGCTTTCGGGAGAGGACGCGTCTATAGTGGCATCGCTTGAGGGCCGCCTCCGCATGGAAAAACGCGCCGCGAAGGCCGCTCGCACTGCCCTTGCTCTGCTCGGCGCTCCCCACGTTCGAGCTGGTTCTTACCGGATAGTGATAGACTATGCCCTGGCCAAGGGCCTTGCCCATGAAGCCTTCGGCCACGCGGCCGAATCGGACTGCATGGAGACATCGATTCTGGGGAGGAACGGCCGGTTCGCCGCGGGCAAACGCGTGGCGTCCGATATCGTGACCATAGTCGATGGGCCCCTCGAAGGAGACTACGCGTATCAGCCCATTTCCGCCAACGGAGTCTTGCGTGAAACAGTTGAGATCGTGAAGAACGGCATAGTCCAGCGTGCCCTGGCCGATGTGTTCTCGGCAGAAAGAGCTGGAACGCCCGCGACCGGCGCCGGCAGGGCCGAGAGTTTCCGCCACATTCCCCTCCCGCGCATGTCGAACATAAGGATCACTGTGGACGATCCCATGCCGATGGACTTGGCCTTCGAGGACGTTGGGCCGCAGGATGTGCGCGACTGCCTGGCGCGGGCGGGGTTGCTTTTGGAAGACGCGCCCGTGCTCTACCTTTCGGGCTACAGGGGAGGCCAGGTCAACCCGGCCAAGGGCGACTTCGTCTTCAACTGCTCGGCCATCTACGAACTTGGGCCCGCGGATATTCGTCTGTGCCGGCCCGCCATCTTCAGCGGCAGGATCCTGTCTGCCTTGGGCTCGATCATTGCCGGCATAGGCCGCCCGATGACCGATGCCATGGGCACATGCGGCAAGGCGGGGCAGAGTGTGCCGTCCAGTGGGGGCGGCAACATGTTCCTGGTCATCGACGAGAACGACGAGATCACGATCGGAGGAGTGTGAGATGTCCGCTGCAGTAGAAATCGCTGAAGCTCTGGCTCGCAGGCTTGGCGCGGTCGCGGTCGCGGCCCGCGGATGGAGGCTGGTTGCCAGCTCCGTGCGGTCAGTTGACGTAGGGATGGACGATGGCAAGCTCGGAGGGGCATATCGTCCGCCGTGTGCGGCCGCCGAGGTTGTGGGCTCAGTCTTCGTCATATGGGAAGACGGCAGGGTCAGCCGCGGCAGGATCGATGGTCGCACCGCAAGCAGGCTGCCCCGGGACATCCAGCTCTGGCAGTCGCTGGCCTACCGCGACGATGATGCCGCTTACATAGCGGAACTGGCTCCGCCGACCCAAGTCGAGCTGTTCGACCCGAGGGTGGCCGACATCGTCACGGACGATGCGGGCCCCATGTTCGAGGCCGTGTCGGAGATAGCGGCGGCGGCCCGCGCGAGCGGCGCAAGCGTGATCGATGCGGAAGTGAGTTGCCGGGCGGCGGAAACCGTTATAGCCAGTTCGAACGGGCTATGGGTGAAATACCCCGAAACCAGTGTGCGCTGCTTTTGGGCTGTGGACAAGACCATAGACCGAATCAAGCTGGGCAAGGATCTCGAGACGTTGGCAGGCCTTGCGCAGGCAACGGCCTCCACCGGCCGGCTGGCGCAGGCCGCCAAGGCGCGTGTGGACGTCGAATCGCGCGACATGCGTGTTATCCTGACGCCCAAAGCTGTGGAGTATTTCGTCGATCACTACATCATGCACAACCTGAGCGGGGAGAACGTCGCGGAGGGCAGGTCGAGGTATTCGCTGGAACAATTCCTCAGGCGCGAACGCGTTTTTCGGGACGACATCAGTCTGACGCTGGACACGGCCATTCCCATGGGCCCGGGCTCATATCTGTGCACTGCCGAGGGCGTTCCATCCGGCCGCGTGGCGCTCGTGGAAGGCGGGCAGCTGGCTACGCCCATCCTGAACATCAAGTATTCAAGACGGGCCCGGATGGCGCCCACTCCGATTCCGGTCACAGGTATGCCGCCCGGTCACGCCGGGTTGACGATTCGCGCTCAACACATGCAGGACTGGCTGCAGCTTGTGGCGGACGCTCGCGATGCGATACTGGTCGACAGTATGCTGGGTATGCACACCCAGGATCCGACCACAGGCAACTACTCTCTGGCTGTGCCCGATGGCATCGTGGTGCGCGATGGACAGTTCGCAGGGGCGGCCAAGGTGGTTATATCAGGCAATTTCTTCGATTCGCTTAATGATGCCGATACTGCATTTGGCGTCTGCGCAGACCATCCTAATCCAGGTATCGAACTGACGTGTCACGTGGAGAACTAGAGCGGAGGTGGATATGTATGAGGTTGGCGATAATCGGTGGGACGGGCGTGTATGATCCGGCTATTTTGGACAATGTCCGGGAGGCTGTGATCGAGACGCCCTATGGCTCGGCGGGCATGAGGATCGGAACCTACCGCGGGCAGGAGATAGCTTTCGTCGCCAGGCACGGGTTTGGGCACACAGTGCCCCCGCACCTGATCAACTACAAGGCCAACATTGCGGCTTTGAAAATCCTGGGTGTGGAGCGCGTGATAGCCACGTCCGCAGTGGGTTCGCTCAATCCCAAGATGAAGCCGGGCATGTTCGTGTTTGTGGACCAATTCATCGACTTCGCCAAGTCGCAGGTACGCACGTTCTTTGACGGAGGAGAACATGGAGTGGTCCATCTGGACTTCACTGAGCCGTATTGCCCCGAGATCCGCGCCCAGATGGAAGCGGGCGCCCGCGCCAACGGGATCGATGCGATCAGCGGAGGGTGTTACGTCTGCTTGGATGGGCCCCGTTTTGAGACGCCGGCCGAGATACGCATGTTCCGCCAGCTTGGAGGGGATATTGCCGGTATGACGGGCGTTCCTGAGGCCGTGCTTGCGCGAGAGGCGCAGCTCTGCTACGCCTCTGTGGCCATGGTGACCAACTGGGCGGCGGGGATGTCGGCCGCGCCTCTGACCCACCAGGAAGTGGTCGATAGCATGCAGGCCAACGGCGAGAAACTGAGGGCGGTGATCATGGCGGCCATCGATAACCTCCCAGTGGAGCGCGGGTGTGGGTGTGCTCGGGCGGGAGTGGATATGCCTTGGCTGGAGGGCTTCAAGAAATGAGAACCTCCGTTGTGCGCGATGTCGGCCTGGCCCCCGAAGGCAGGCTCAAGATAGACTGGGTGCATTCTCACATGCCGGTGCTGGGGCAGATCGAGCGGGAATACGCGGCGGCTCGTCCGCTTCAAGGGAAGCGGGTGGTGGTCTGCTGCCACCTGGAAGCCAAGACAGCCCGGCTTGCTCTGGCCCTCGCCAGCCTGGGCGCTGAGGTATCAGTGGCGGGCAGCAATCCCCTGTCCACTCAGGACGATGTGGCGGCGGCGCTGGCGACTGCGCCGGGCGTGCGGGTATACGCTTGGCACGGGGCCACTCCGCGCGAATATGAGGAGTTCCTCGAAATGGCGATGGGCGATGGCGCCGATGTGATCATGGACGATGGCGGCGATGTGATCGGAATGCTCCATATGAGCCTGCGTGGGCTGCTGCCTGGGGTGATCGGCGGCTGTGAAGAGACGACTACAGGCGTTGCCAGGCTCCGCGCGCTGGAGCGCAGCGGCGAGTTGGCTTTTCCAGTGATAGCCGTCAACGATGCCAAAATGAAGCAGCTCTTCGACAACAGATACGGGACGGGGCAGTCGGCGTGGGACGGGATCATGCGCACGACTAACCTCACCGTGGCGGGCAGGTGCGTGGTGGTGTCGGGGTATGGATGGGTCGGAAAGGGGCTGGCCATGCGCGGACGCGGGCTCGGCGCCAGGGTGATCGTGACTGAGGTGGATCCTGTGGCTGCGTGCGAGGCTGTCATGGATGGGTTCGAGGTCATGCCCATGGCAGACGCGGCGCGGCGCGGGGACTTTTTCATAACCGCGACCGGCTGCAACGATGTGATCAGACGCGAGCATATGCAGGTCATGCGCGATGGCGTGGTCCTGGCGAACGCCGGTCATTTCAACGTGGAGATATCTCTGTCTGACCTGGAAGGGTTGTGCGATGGGCCTGCGCGCGAGGTGAGGCGGGGCGTACAGGAATACACGCGCCCGGACGGGCATCGTCTATATGTACTGG
The DNA here is from genome assembly GCA_964471415.1 of uncultured Clostridia bacterium. Taxonomy (GTDB): domain Bacteria; phylum Bacillota; class DTU025; order DTU025; family DTU025; genus UBA5389. The sequence goes on from CAYYHF010000021.1 coordinate 15,373, forward strand.
CCCAGGGCAGGCTGGTCAACCTAGCTGCAGGCGATGGGCACCCGGCAGAGGTCATGGACATGAGCTTCGCCCTGCAAGCGCTGTGCATCATGCATCTGGCGGCGAAGGGCCGCGACATGGCGCCGCGGGTTTGTGCAGTTCCCGAGGAAGCGGATCGCCGGGTGGCGCAGCTTGCGCTGGCGGCGAGCGGCGCGTCGATCGATGCGCTCAGCGCGGCGCAGCGCAATTACCTGGCGAGCTGGACTTCGGGGACTGTCTAGGCTCCGGACGCTGGGCGCGCGATGTCGACGATTCTGCGAACGGGTTTTCTGGGGGGGAGGGAGCGATATTGAACGGGATGCCAAACGACCTGATCATAGAGGATGTCACTATGATCGCCATGGACTCTGAGCGGCGCACGGTGCAGGATGCAGCCATAGTCGTGGAGTCGGGCGCCATTGTCTACGCAGGACCTGCAGCCGATTTGCCGGAGGGAATGGCGGATCGGCTTGGGCATGTGCCGCGGCTTGTGGGGCGGGGTCGCATAGCCGTCCCCGGGCTGGTGAACGCGCATACGCATGCTGCTATGGTGCTGTTTCGCGGATATGCCGATGACCTGATGCTCCAAGAATGGCTTACAACCAAGATCTTTCCGATAGAGGCCGGTTTGACTGCGGACGATGTGTACTTCGGGACTCTGCTGGCGTGCGCTGAGATGATCAAGTCGGGCACCACTTGCTTTGCCGACATGTACTTCTTCATGGACGAAGCCGCGCGGGCAGTAGAGGAATCCGGAATCAGGGCCTGCCTGTCGTGGGGAATGGGCTCGATGTCGGAAGACGCCGATGGTCCGGGCGGCTTCGGCGTCGCGCTCGCTCGCGGATCTGAGTTTTGCGAAAGGTGGAATGGCGCCGCCGGAGGCAGGATCACCACCATGCTCGGGCCGCACGCCCCGTATACCTGTTCACTGCCTTTTCTGACTGCAACGGCTCGGCGCGCCGAGGAGCTTGAGGTGGGTGTGCACACGCATATCTCCGAGACCTTCCGCGAGGTGGATGAGATGCGGGCGGCCCACGGCGTGAGCCCCGTGGAATACGTGGAGTCGAGCGGACTTTTCGACGTACCGGTGCTTGCCGCCCACTGTGTGGCGGTATCCGATGAAGACATCCGCATTTTGGCCAAGCACGGTGTGAAGGTGGCGCACAATCCTGGGTCCAACATGAAATTGGCGTCCGGGGCTGCGCCTGTGCAGAAGATGCTCGCGGCCAAGGCGGCGGTGGGCCTGGGTACCGATGGCGCCGCCAGCAACAACAACCTGGACATGATCGAGGAGATGCGTCTGGCCGGCCTGCTGCACAAGGCGACCTTGCTCGATCCCACGGCTGTGCCCGCAGGGGCCTGCCTTGAGATGGCGACCACAGGCGGTGCGGCATGCCTTGGGCTTGGCGACGAGATCGGATCGATAGAGGTCGGAAAGAGGGCCGATATCGTTCTTCTGGATTTCTCGGCGCCGCACTTGGCGCCGGCGGGCATCGCCGACTTGGCATCGCACATCGTCTATTCCGCGTGCGGCGCCGATGTGAGCGCTGTGGTGGTTGACGGACGTGTGCTGATGGAGGACAGAAAGCTCAGCACTTTGGATGAGGGCGCAATCATGGCCGAGGCGGAGGCGCGGGCGCTCAAGCTGGCGGCGAAGGTTGATGGAAAAACGACACAATAGGTGATACGCAAGTATCGCTAGGGCGTATTTGCCCTAATAACCACAGGGCCGCGGCGAGAGAATACACCTGAAAGGAGGTCTTGCCGGGTGTTGTGGCAACGGAAATACGGCGGCGACAGGGGCGACGAGTCCAGAGAGAGGACCGAGAGCGATGCGGATTTCGAGTTCGCTTCGGAGATTGGTCCGGCCGGCCTGGGTTCGCCGTCCAAGACCGGGCGCCCAGCGGGCGCCAAGTCCAAGACAACGCGTGGCGGAACTGCCAAGGAAAGCTCCCTGATGGGAGGGGTGTCGATTTCGCCAATGCCTGTTACCGCCGGTGAGCGTGTCACCGTGAAGTACAACGGCCTCCTGGCTCAGTCCGGAGCGGACGCCCTGTACCTGCATACAGGTTTTGGTTCCAGGGATTGGCGAAACGTCTCCGATATCCCGATGTCGCGAGAAAAAGCGGGCACGTGGAAAGCCGATGTACAGCTGGATCCAAATGAAACCTCCCGCCTGAACTTCTGCTTCAGAGACAGGGCTAGCAATTGGGACAACAACTATGGCCTCAACTGGAGCATGGAGATCCACAACGGTCAGGTCGGACGGTTCTAGCAGGCCCTTCGCGCCGGCGGGCAGGACCGAAGCGTGCGCAAAGCATGCTGTAAGTCCTGCCTTCTTGCGTGTGGCGCGATCTCGGCGTTGCGATCCAGGGGCCGCGCATCGATGTGCCGGGCGTGCCGGGCTGGGATTTGCGCTTTACAAACACCAGGGCCTTTGCTATAATCATCAGCGGACACTGCTGTGCGTTGGGGAGTCGTCTAGTGGTAGGACGTCAGACTCTGGATCTGATTGCGAGGGTTCGAATCCTTCCTCCCCAGCCAATACATGGCCCCGTGGTCTAGTGGCCTAGGACGTCGCCCTCTCAAGGCGGAGACACGGATTCGAATTCCGTCGGGGCTACCAAGTTTGAACACCCTGAG
>CAYYHF010000022.1:0-17885 GCA_964471415.1 uncultured Clostridia bacterium
GCGGCCTTGAGAGGATCGGCCGGCGGGCGCACGACGGCCGGGCACTCTCACTCGCCGGCGCAATCAAGGAATACATCCTGTGTCACGGCGTGTTCGACGGGCGCCTTGCGAAATTCTGCAACCACGAGCGTCATGGAGACCAGTGGCCCCCCAAGCGGTGCGCTCACGCGGGACCGTCGATCGGCGATTCAGTCGATGCAAGCCTGCTTTGGGCGGCGGTGCCCTATGGAGTGCTCGACCTCGCTGATCCGCGCATGGTGGGCACAGCCATGGCGATCGATCGGGGCCTAGCTAGGGGAGGCGGGGTGCGCCGCTACGCAGCCGACACGTACTATGGCGGCGGTCAGTGGTTGCTTCTCACAGCCTGGCTGGGCTGGTACTACTGCCGGACGGGAGAAATGGGGAAGGCATTGGCGTGCCTCAGGTGGGTTGAGAATGAGGCCGCAGAGGACTGTTGCCTGCCAGAGCAGGTGAGCAGGGATCTTGTCGATCCCGTCTTGTATCAGCCGTGGGTGGCATGCTGGGGGCCGCCGGCGAATCCGCTTCTGTGGTCGCATGCGATGTATCTCATTCTTCGCAGGGAGCTCGATGATCGCGCGCGGGAGGTGTAAGGCGTATGTACATCGGCAGGGGGAGGAAGAGGCGGGCCACTATCGCGGCATTCTTGGCGCCGACTGTGGCTGGGTTTCTCCTTTTCAGCCTGATCCCCATAGCTCGCTCACTTTACCTCAGCTTCACGTCATGGGATATTCTGCAGCCTGCCGAATGGGTGGGGCTGGAGAACTACAAGGTTCTGCTGGGAAGCGAAGAGTTCTGGCGGGTGATGAGGAACACAGGGGAATATATAGTCCTGTATGTTCCTCTGATGCTCGTATCGTCGCTGGCTTTGGCTGCGCTCCTAAACAGGGAATTCGCTGGCGTCGGCGTGTACAAGGTGCTGTTCTTCCTTCCGGTCTTGACGTCCTGGGTGGCCGGTTCGCTGATCTGGAGATGGATTCTCAACCACAAGTACGGCCTGGTAAACATCTTGCTCGGGCACATTGGCATCGCAGGACCGGCATGGCTTGATGACAAGCACTGGGCGATGCCGGGAATTGTTCTTGCGAGCGTGTGGAAGGACGCGGGGTTTTTCGCCCTGATATTCCTGGGCGCGCTCAAGGGCATCAACCACGAGTACTACGAAGCGGCTGAGATCGACGGCGCAAATCCATGGAAGAAGTTCAGGCACATTACTCTGCCGCTCGTATCGCCTACGACGTTCTTTGTGACGATTACGTCCATCATCAACTCTTTCCAGGTGTTTGCCCAGGTGCAGATCATGACGTATGGGGGGCCTGCCGGCGCTACTCAAGTCATAATGGAGAGAATCTACAAGTACGCCTTCCAATTCTTCAAGATGGGCTATGCATCGGCCCTTTCGTGGGTGCTGTTCGTCATAATACTCATAATCACCGTGATCCAGTGGCGCCTCCAGAAGAGGTGGGTGTTTTATGATGGCTAAGCGAGCGGGCGCATTTCGTACAGTTCTGTTCTACATCGTCATCAGTGTGATTGCTCTGTTCATGATACTGCCATTCCTGTGGATGATCAGTACATCGCTCAAGGAGAGCGAGGCAGTCATGGTGCTGCCGATAAGGTGGATACCTGAGAAGGTCAGCCTCAAGGCATACCGTGACTTGTTCACGATATCGACGGTAGTGCCGTTCCACCGGGCTACGCTGAACTCGCTGGCGGTATCGGTGCTCACTACCTCTGTGAACCTGGCATCGGCATCGATGGCTGCATTCGCCCTTGCCAAGTTCGATTTCAAGGCGCGCGACAAGATCCTATTCGCCTTTCTGGCCACGATGATGGTCCCGGGGGCGGTCACTATGATCCCGAACTACCTGGTACTGCGCACACTCCGACTGACCAACACCTTTACTGGACTTGTGCTGCCCTCGATCTACAACGCCTGGGCGCTGTTCCTCCTGAGGCAGAGCATAATGGCGCTGCCGGAACCGTACTTTGAGGCGGCGATAATCGATGGAGCAACGCCCTTCGCCGTCTATCGGCATGTAGTTTTGCCCCTGGTGAAGCCGATTCTGGCGTCTCTGGGAGTGCTCACGTTCATGGGGACCTGGAACGACTACCTCTGGCCTCTGATCATGATATCCGACCCCGAGAAGATGACTCTCACTCTTGCCCTGGGCAACCTGAACTCAAGATGGGGGCAGAAGTGGGAGCTACTCATGGCGGGTAACCTCATATCGATGCTGCCGATAATCGTCACTTACGTCTTTGCCCAGAAATACTTCGAAAGCGGGATTTCGGTCGGTGGACTCAAATCCTAGGCAACCACGGGGAGCGAAAGAAGGTGAGCTCGGAAAACAGGCGACAGTGCGGCATGAGTGGAGACTGTTGGGGTATTGTCGGACTGACCATAATGGCGCGACAGCGTACCATTGTCTACTCACTACTGGGGAGGGATACGCGTGCACAAGAAGAGACTTGCCTTGGCGGCAGTGTGTGTCGCCCTCGTTGCTCTGTGCGCAATGCCGGCCTTTGGCGCAAAGAAGGTGACCATAACCTACGGCAACTTCTCCGCGGGATCCGACAACGAACCTACGCTTAACGCAATGAAGGCTGCATTCGAGAAGGCCAACCCAGGTATCGAGGTCAAGCTTCAGAGCACTGGATTCGGCGAGTACTTCAGGCTTCTGCAGACTCAGGTCGCGGGAGGGACCGCTCCCGACTGCTATGAACTGAACTACGAGAACTTCGTTACCTTTGCGGCCAAGAACGCCCTCGCGGACCTTGGCCCACTAGCCCAGGCCGCCGGAGTCAGCTTTGACGGGTACGACGCCAACGCGCTTGATGCTTTCACATACAAAGGGAAGCAATATGGCGTTCCCGGAAGCTACTCTGTAGTTCTCCTGTTCTACAACAAGGATCTCTTCGACCGGGCCAAGGTGGCTTATCCCAATGACAACTGGACGTGGAAGGATGTAATCGAGGCCGGGAAGAAAATCCGGGCGCTCGGGGACGACACTTTTGGGATCATCCAGACAGTGCAGTTCTGGGAGTTCTACAAGACTATTGCTCAGAATGGCGGCAGCCTGTTCAACGCGGACCGCACCAAGTTCACCGTGAACTCGCCCGAAAACGTGGAAGCATTGCAGTACATGGTGGACAAGATCATAAAGTACAACATCGAGCCCACTCAAGCGCAGAAGTCCAACCAGGGCGAGTGGGATATGTTCGCCACCGGGGAAGTCGGGATGCTCATAACGGGCAACTGGGCATTCACGTACATGAAAGACAAGTGCAAGTTCAGATGGGACATTGCCGTGGAGCCGGGGAACAAGCAGAAGGCCTGCCACTTCTTTTCGAATGGCTACGCCATCAACAAATCCAGCAAGAAGCAGCAGGAAGCAATGAGATGGATAACGTGGCTGGCCTCCAGCAAGGAATCGTCGATGCTGAGGCTCGAGGCGGGATGGGAGACTCCGCCCGTATCCGACAAGAGTGTCATCGATGCATACATCGCGGAGCGACCGCCGGACAATCGTAAGGCGGTCTTTGACTCCCTGAAGTATCTGGTGACGCCGCCGGTAATCGAGCAGTTCAACGAGATGGCTGAGATAGTCGACCTCCAGCTGCAGAAAGCCCGGGACGGGGAAAAGACCCCGAAGCAGGCGCTTGACGATGCTCAGAGAGAGCTGGAGCAGAAGATCAAGCTATAGGCTGCACGCCGCAGATCATGAGCTTGGGCTACAGGCCCGGGCGCAACGGCACATACGGAAGGCTCCGCCGGTTCGCCGGGTGCGGCGAACGGCGGAGCCTGCTCTGGCGGAACGCAGTCCCAATAACAAACAAGGATCATGAGGTGTGAGACATGGCGTATCATGATGAGTTCCAAGTGTGTGCCCAGTATGCGTGCAGCAGCAGCTCCAGGTTGGGCCTTGTAGGCGGCGTCCTGATGGTCCAGTTCGATGTTGCCGGGCCGTACGTGCCGAGGATAGAGTTCTGCTTTCGGCGTAGGCGCTTGCACATGGTCCACTCTCTGGCGGAAGAATCTATGGGTGTGGGCAATCCCGAAACGTGCACATGTATCGTGGACCCCGACACCGGCGCTACGCTGGAGGTGGAAAGCAATCCATTTCGGTTCGCTTTGGTATCTGCCGATGGACGTACTCTCTTGCGCAGCGCGTCTGGGGAACCGCATCTCATGTTCGGTGCTGCGCCCGAGGGAGGGGCGTTTCAGTTCACGCTTAACCTGGGTAGTTCGGCATCGCATTACTACGGTTTCGGCGAGCGATTTGACTCGCTAGACCAAAATGGGCTCAACCCTGACGTATGCGTGGTGAATCAATATTGCAGACAGGGCAATAGAACGTATATACCTATGCCGTTCTTCGTCACCGAGGCCGGATACGGGATGCATGTCGCCACCGACAGGTACGTCCGGTTCGGTCTGGCTCCGCGACTGCCGGGAACGATGGTCATTGAGGCCCAGATCGATCCGGGCCGGCCCAGTCTGCAGTCGACTGTCTTCCTGGGCACGCCTGCCGACATCGTTCGCGCCTACTCTCAGTCAACAGGCTTAACCGCGCCTCCGCCGAAATGGGCTTTTGGCCCGTGGATGTCGGGAAACGCGTGGAATACTCAGCGGGAAGTAGAACAGCAACTGCGGCTCAGTGACGAGCTCGGCTTGCCCGCGACGGTTGTGGTCATCGAGGCCTGGTCAGATGAGGCTACATTCTACATATGGAACGATGCTCAACACGCACCCGAACCTGGGGATCACGCATTCCAGCTCGATGAGTTCACGTTTCCCGCTGAGGGCAAGTGGCCTGATCCGAAGGCCCTCGCAGACCGCGTGCACGATAGCGGAATGAAGCTGGTACTGTGGCAGATTCCGGTTCTGAAGCGATTGGCCGCGCACGAACCCCGGTGCGCGCAGCATGAACGCGACGAGGAGCATGCTATCGCCCGAGGTTACGTGGTCCGAAATGCTGACGGAACACCGTACCGAATACCCGATGGATGGTTTGCGGGGAGCCTGCTCCTGGACTTTACTAACCCTGAGGCGGCTAGGTGGTGGTTCGGCAAGCGCAGGTATCTCATCGACCAGCTGGGAGTGGACGGGCTCAAGACAGACGGCGGGGAGTTTGTTTTCGACGACAGAGTGTCATTCCGGGATGGGCGCGATGGCGCTTCCATGCGCAATAGGTATGCAATGACCTACATAGAGGCATACCGCGATTTTGCCGGGCCGGGTCGGATAACGTTCAGCCGGGCGGGGTACGTTGGCGCCCAGTCGTCGACTCTATTCTGGGCAGGCGATCAGGAATCGTCGTTTGCGGAGTCTCGCGCGGTTCTGACTGCAGGGCTCAGCATTGGCCTGTCAGGCGTTCCGTTTTGGGGATTCGATATGGCCGGGCTCTCAGGCGAGATTCCTACAGCCGAGCTGTTCATCAGGGCGCTTGAGATGGCTGCGTTTTCGCCGGTGATGCAGTACCACAGCGATGGCCCCTCCGCATGGGATCGCACCCCATGGAACATCGCGGCGCGAACCGGAGACGAGCGCGTGGTGCCTATCTACCGGACTTACGCGAACCTGAGGATGAATCTGCTACCCTACATCTACAACGAGGCAATGAACTCGGCCGAGTCAGCTGAGCCTCTCATGAGAGCGCTTATGATCGACTTCCCCGACGACCCGGCATCGTTCTCCATCGATGACGAGTACATGTTCGGGCGCGACCTGCTTGTGGCGCCTGTGCTGCACGAGCATGTTTGCGAGCGACCGGCGCATCTGCCCCCTGGGCGATGGCTGGATTTCTGGACTCTTGAGGAAATCGGAGTGGGGCCATGCACAATACCGAGCTACCCCAGCGACATCGAGAAGATACCGGTGTTCATCAGGAGAGGCGCGATCCTTCCTATCAACCTGGGCGACAGTATGCACCTTGGCAGCTCAGCGGGGGCTTGTGGCGTTGGATACCGGAACCTCTCGTTCCTCATCACCGGCATGCCGGCTCAGGAGTGGATATTCACTGACGATGAAGGCACAAAGATCCGGTTTGCTCCCAGGGACGATGGATTGTACGTCACTGCGGACTGCGCCGTTTCTGTGAACCATGTGCACCTGCTCATCCTGGAACACGGCGAGCATGGCCAACGTAAGTGCGCCGGTCGCCAATGTCAAGCTATCTGGGCCGCAGGAGGCCGAAGGGCAGAGGTAGTCCGGCTTGATGTTGAGAGCTTGATTCAAGGGGTTCAGCTGCCACTCTGAGTGACATAGCACGCGATCTGTCGGTTGCGCCTGCTGATGCGCAAGTCGGACCCGAGCCAACGCTCAAGGGTCAGGGGCGAAGCCCTATCGCCAGCACATCACCGGGCGACTGATTCCTGTGAACATCTTGACCGAGGTCGGTATCGAGCTCTACCTCCACGGCAGTCCGGCTTCTATCGCATTCGTTGACGCCCTTGGCTAAGTAGGCGGAAAGCCGCCCATTCTCGATTCGCACGACTGCGCAGCCCCTGGCGGGGAGTTTTATGCGCAGTCGGCCGCGTGATACGGGCTTGCCGATGGATCCGGTTCCAAGGTCGGCCGTATGCCACATGATCTCATCGGACCTCGAGAAGACGAATACGTGTGAGATGTCCCGGATCGGGTGACGGCGGTGCCAAGCTTGCGTGCGAGGGTCGTTGCAGACGATGCCGTGTTCGCCCGTTGCCTGGCGGAGGATACGCATGAACGCCTCTGACCTGGGCTGTTCTGCTTCGAAGGGGTTAGCGGCCAGGTAGTAGGCTGCGCCTTTCATCTCGGGGCGCGTTGCCCTGTAGGCTGCTGGGCGGGCCTGAACGGTGAGAGTGTGGGCAAACACCTCATCTGAGAGAATCCTGCAGGGGGAGAAGTCCTCATCATACTCCGGGATGTCTCCCGCCATGATCAGCTGCCCGCCGCCCATCACGTAGTCTTTCAGCTTCACCTGTACAGACCGCTCCATGAAGAACCCGCCCACTATCACAATCGCCGAGTGTTCCAAGAGCGTCTCCAGCGTGGCCGTCTGAAGGTTCACCATTCCGAAGTCGCGGTTTTCGCTGCGCATGTTTACCTGGAATCCATCGAGGCCCTTGTATCCACATCTTGGCGGGTTAAGCGCGCGGCGACTCCCAAACTCCCAGGCATCGCCCGGGGCATGTGGGATCCACGCGGCTATGTGAGCGTAGGGCAAGTAGAGCCCGTAGGCGACTGACTGATCCTCGGCGGACTCCAGTATCTCCTCGCCGAACTGCCTGATGTAGCCGGTGAGCAGTTGCAGCGCCCTGTACTTGTCGGTCAGCTCTCCCGTGTGGGTTATCGGGCTGCAGTCGGGGTAGGGTTTGGGATGGAGGCGATCCAGATCATCGTCCCAGTGGGCGGCGCCGACTCCGGTATACACGTTGAACCCGGTAGCCCCGGCCGCTACAGCAAGCAAGGTCTGGTAGAAGGGTATCGCCGGGTATTGATAGCGTGAGTCATAGATATGGGAGAATCCCCAGTTCTCTTCGAGATTCGGGCCGTGCGCTCGCTTTATCAGTGTCAGGTAGCGGTGGAAGGCTGAGTCGTCGTGCGACACTGCGCCGATCCAGTTGGTGTGACCGTAGGCCACATCGCCCCACCTTTCGGGCACAACCCTGGTCAGCCAGTAATCAGTCCCGCCAGGCTCGCTCAAGGGAGGGTTCATGTTTGTGAGGCGCGGGACCAACTGAGATAGGGATCTGCCGTACTCGCTGAAGAGTTTCCCCATGTAGACTGCCTGATACTCAGACCAATCCATGTATTGCCGCAGGCCCGCCAGGCTCGTGGGGCAGATCCATTCGCGCGGAGGATCGATCTCGGCGAACGACTCGCAGTTGGCGTTGTTCGCCTCGTTGAACCGAGATATGGTCTGGTACTTCGTTCGCAGGAAACGGCGGTAGAACTCCAACGATGATGCGGAGTAGTCGTAGTCTGCGGGCGAGCGCTGACCATCGGAGTAGATGCCCTCATTCATGATCTGGATCGCTATGACGTTTCCGTCCGGAGGAAGGTTGGGGCGTATCAGCTCCCGGTCCACCGCGGCGAACCATTCCCGGACCATCGCCGCGAACTCTGCCTGCAAGGGGGCGGGAAGCGGGTTGTGCCACAGTCTCTCTTTGCCTGCATGATCAAGCATGAACTCAGTCCTGCCGTTGCCTGCGGGATTCACGAACTCGGGCAGTCCTCCGTAGTTCAGTTCCGCATGCGCGAAAGGGCCGGGCTTGACTATTGCGAGAAGGGCCATGTCGCGGCAGAGCTCGATGAAGTGCTTCACATCGCGCGAGCCCGAGGATGCGCCGTCGAAATCAAACTGCCATTCGCCATCCGCGGCGCGCAGCGTGTGATGGCGCCATGGGATGTAGAAGGTTATGATGCTGATTCCGGCCGCCTTGAGCTTGGCGAGCCGGTCAGGCCAGTTCTCTTGCTTGTCTCGATAGTAAGGGTAGTCTGCCGACAAAAGGAAGGTCTTCTTCCCGTCTATGGTGAGGACTCCCGCCGACATGCTCACTTGCCGCAACTCTCAACCTCCTGCTCCTGGCATCCATTGTCTCCAGTCTATCGCTAGTCGCCCAGTATGATGCGGTACTCATCCGCATGACCCTGCCCGGTGGTGTAGTGGAACCTCACAGTGCAGGAAGCGGACTCTGCCCCTGCAGCCTCGCCGTCTGGATCGAGAACTCGTATTCTCTTGGCTGCCGCGAACTGCCCCAGGTGTATCTCCACGTCCGTATCTTGGTCGGCCGAGAACCTCAGCTCGTTCGCTGACTTCCAGGTGAAGTCGGCCTGCTTGGCCTTGTCTAGCCTGATGCGGTTGATGCCTGAGGAGGCGCTGATACTGGAAGCGACCTGCGCGACTGCGCCGGGGCGCCCGCAGTTCAGGGAGGCGCTCACGATGGCGCCGGACCTTATGCGCAGTATCGAACAGCTGAGGTCGCCGACGATGGTGTCGATCTGCGCCAGGCGGCTGCGGTCGGAGGCATCGATGCACGATAGGCGTACAGCTTTCGCCTCCTTCGACCGGTTGACTGCGAATAGGTAGACGTCTTGGGTGCTTTGGTTGTAGATGGGAACCACCTCGACGCTGGGGTCATCGGAGTAGGCGTAGCGCGCCGTGAACCCCTCCTCGGCGGCGAGCAGGGAGAATAGGTTGGCGCTGACGCAGTATGTGCCGATATATATGACTTTGCCCAGTCCATGGCGGCGCTCGACCGCCACGGGCTCGCCGGCATCGTTGCGCGCCCGCACGCGGTAGCCCGAGCCGCTGCCAGGCTCGCGGATGTCAAGGGCGTTGACTATGTATGACCCCTTGATCGGCTCAGAAAGGCCGTCCCAGAGAACATCCGCCGGCATCCTGCACCGCGCGGCGCTTCTCACTGCAATGCCTGCCAGCAGGCGGTCGCCTATGACTGTGCAATCTCTGGCGGCCAGGTCGTGCCGGGGTATTGACGGCATGAGAACCAACGCGCCGCCGCGCTCGACGTACTCGATCAGCTTTTGCTGGATAGCTGAGTCCATCATGTCTTGACTCAGAACGATCAGGAGCTTGCTTTCCTGCAGTTGCTCCGAGGATGCCGCGATGATGTCGATCGCGTTGTACTCCATATCCAGTTCGATGAAGCCTTCAGTCAGGCTTTGCAGGAATTCGCTGGCCCCGATCGTGGTCGAAAAGGCCGCCGAAAGAGAGTAGTCGTCGGCCTTGGCCCAGTTTACGTAGGTCTTCGGGTAGTTGTAAGGTGTGTAGAACCCGATGGTGATATCGGACATGGGCGCCGCGGCGAGCAGAGTGGCACCCTCGCGCTGCGTGTACCTGGTGAGCCTCGTCAGGCTGCTGTAAGCGGGCCGGAGCCGGCCGCGAGCGTCGATAGGGGCCGCTCCAGGATAGGGCTCGGGGTTGTTGCTGTACTTGCGGCTGATTCTCCGGTCGTTCACTACCTGATCGACGGCGCCTGCGCTATCTGCGTCGATGATGGTGTACACATTCGTGCCCCGAAGGAAGGGCATGGTGCAGCGGGTGAGGAAGTCATATTCTCGCTCGTTTCCCCACCCCCAGTTGAGCTCGGGAGCGATGGCGGGCCTCGCGGGCTGGGCGCCGCGGAGCTCTTTGAGCCTGCGTATTGCCCATGCATAGGAGTAGAAGCTGTACATGGGGTGGATAGGAAGCCAGAAGTTCGCTCCTATCCACATCGCGGCGGATGATTCTCGAAAGCCCATCGGCGCCTCGTCTTCGAGCATGCCGGCATCGTGATAGAAGGGCACAGTCATACCGCAGCCCCGCATCAGACTGCCGTACTCGGCCAAGACCTCGCGTCCGTACCATTCCTTGAAGGCCGCCCAGTCTTGGAAGATCAGCCACCCCTGGAGCGAGTCGAAATCCCACGCCCTCTCCTTGGGAGGCGTGATCTGGGCATAGCTTTCGAAACTGGCGGCATGCAGCAGGTTGTAGTCTGCGATGCTCCCGTAGTGCTCCTGCGCCCAGCGGCGGTAGAGCTTGGCGATGGCCTCGGTGTATCCCCAGGAGAATGGGTTTGCAAGCTCGCTGGTGCTGTAGGGGATCTCGTTCTCGATCTGCACCGCCGCCACGGGCCCGTGAGGATACTGATGGGCGGCGACTACGTTCGCGAAAGCCCTGTACCACTTGCGCACATACTCCACGTACATGGGGTTCAGATAGTCTGGCAGAGCCTTCCCATCCTGTCGGAATCCCACATCGCGTCCGAACTGATCCTTCATGGAGATTTCTGGGTGGGCGAAAGTGAGCCAGTCCGGAATCCCGCCGTGGCTGACCTCAGCGCAGATGAAGGGGCCGGGCTTGGGGATGAAGTACATGTCCTTATCGCGGATGAGCTCGATGAACCGGATCAGGTTTCTTCGGCCCAGCCCTGTCCTACCCGTGAAGTCGAACTGCCCTTCTTCGTACTCGTGGAAGTTCCACGGGACGTAGGCGGTGATGAACCTCACGCCCGCTTGCTTCACCTTCTCCAAACGGTCCTCCCATTCGGACGGCGCGAGCCTGTAGTATGGAAAGTCGCCCGACCACAGGTAGATCGGCTGTCCATCGAAGAGCACGTAGTCAGCTGTGTACGTAAGTCCTCTCACTGCTGTGTTTCCTCCTTCAAGTTCGCCATCGCATGCGTTGCTGCACCTATCTCCGAGGCCGGAGCCGCATTGGGCGGGCCGGAACGTTCCCAGCATGATCAGGCAGGCCAGCGCCAGGCAGACGGCAACGGCCGGAGGTCTACACATGATCCCATCACCCCTTCAGGCTTCCCGCCATGATGCCTTCCACGATGTATCTTTGGAAGATCAGGAAGAGCACGATCAGCGGGAGGGCTACTACGACCGAGCTCGCGATCAGCACGTGGTATCTTTGGTTGCCCAGTGTAACGAGGCTTCCGAGGCCCAGGGCGAGGGTGTAGTTCTTCTTGTCGATCAGAACCACCAGAGGCCACAGGAAGTTATTGTAGTTCCAGAGGAACGTGAACACGCCCTGCGTCACCAGGGCCGGTCTGACCAGCGGCAGGACTATCTGAAAGAAGGTGCGGAACCTTCCGGCCCCGTCCACCCTGGCCGCCTCTTCAAGAGACGCGGGTACGCCCATGAAGAACTGCCTCATCATGAAGACGTTGTACACCGACATCACGAACGGAAAGATCAGAGCTGATCTGGTGTTGTACATGCCGAGAGTCTTCACCATGAGCAGGTTGGGAATGAGAAGCACCGTGCCGGGAACCATCAAGCTCATCAACATGGCCTTGAAGATCCAGTCGCGCCCAGGGAAATCGATCCGGGCGAAGGCGTATCCTGCCATGCTGTTGAGTACCAAGTTCACCAACGTATTGATGACTGCAACGGTGAGAGTGTTCTTAAACAGGAGCGGAAAATCGAGGAAGTTGAAGGCTTCCCTGTAGTTGTCGAGTGTGATGTAGATCCTGCCCGTATCCTCGCGCCGTGAAAACAGGGTGGGGTGGATGCTGTACATGTCTCGCTTGTCTTTGAGCGAGGAGAAGACGAGCCACACAAACGGGCCCACCATAACCATGGTGGTGGCGACCAGCACTAGGTAAAGGAAGAACGTGTTTGCGCGCCTTCTGAGCTTGCCGTAACCCATCTGTGCTTCGCCCTCCTCAGTCGTCGATCGTCTGCGGGACGAACTTGAAGTTGAGCAGCGTAATGATCAGGATTATGCAGAGCAGTATGTACGACATGGAACAGGCGATTCCCATCTCATAGTACCTGAAAGCATGGTTGTACAGGCTCAACACGTACGACAGCGTGGAATCGTTGGGTCCGCCGCCTGTCAGAAGGTACATCTGATCGAACACCTGGAAGTTGCCGATGAGGCCCGTCACTAGGAGGAAGAAGATCGTCGGCTTAAGCATGGGCAGGGTTATGTGTATGAAGGTATCGGCGGAATTGGCCCCGTCCACGTACGCAGACTCATAAAGCTCTCCCGGGATCCCCTTCAGGCCAGCTAGATATATTAGGACGTTGTACCCGAGCCCGCCCCAGGCGCCCATCACGGCCAGCACTGGCAGGGCGGTTCGGGTTTCATTCAGCCAACTGTGCGTTGCGAGAAGCTTGCTGATGATGGGCGTGTTCCGGATGAACGCGTTCACCAGCCCGAATTTGGGATCTAGAATCCACTTCCACAGGGCCGCCTGGGCTACGCCGGGCGTGACCACGGGGATGTAGAACGCTGTGCGGAAGAACACCTGGCCTCGGATTTTGGAGTTCAGTATCACCGCCAGAAGCAGGGGTAGTGTGAGGGATATGGGCATCGAGATCAGGATGTAATTGCAGGTGACCCTGAGCGATGGCCAGAAGTTCGGGTAGAACAGGGTGTTGGTGAAGAGGTCGATGTAATTGCGAAGCCCTACGAATGTGGGTTTGGTGCGCATGTTCCATTCCGTGAAACTGTATGCAAGCGACATCGCCATGGGCGCAATCTGAAACACGATGAAGTAGACTATGAGCGGGGCGATGAAGAGGTATCCCGCCAAGTAGTCACGGTATTTGGCCTTTTTCAGCTGGGCCGAGATCCCTTGTGCCGGACGCATTGCGGGCCACGCCTCCTTCAGTTGACCGTACCATCGCATGCCTGGGCGCGTGGGACTGCCGGGACGGACGGGTTTTCGCATTTCGTCTCGCTTCGTCCCGTCCCGCCCCGGCTTGTCATGCTCAGTGACGTCCGATCTGTCCTATCTTGCCTATCTCGACTTGCTCCACGGCGTTCGAGTTCCTATCTGTCTCTCTGGATCAGCAGATTGGCCTTCTTCGCTGCTTGCTTCAGGGCTTCTTCTGGGCTGAGCTCGCCGGCGAGTGCCTGGTCGAGCGCTTTGCCCACGATCTCGTCGTTGATCTTCAGCCACGATGTTATCCGCGGCCTGGCCTGGGCCGTTTCCATCTGCTTGAGGAACACCCTGAGCGCCTCATCGTTGTGGTATCTGTCGTCCTGCGCCGCCTCGAGGAGCACAGGGAAATTGCCTGTCACTTCAGCGCAGAGGATGGCGTTCTCCGGCCTGTACGTAAGGAACCGTATCAGTTCCCACGCTGCCTGGGGGTTCTTGGCCGACTTGTAGATCACGAGGTTCTCGCCGCCGATGTTGGAGGCGTGGATATCGTCTTTGGTCTTGGCCGGTATCAGGGCAACGCCGAACTTGAGGTTGGGGTAGTTCTGGCGGAACCCGCTTATCTCCCACGGGCCTGATATCTTGGTTGCCACCAGACCGTTCTGGAATGAGTTCGCGCTATCCTGCACTTCCTTGTCGGAATACTTCCTCATCTCTATCCACAGCTTGAGAGCGTCCACTGCCGGCTGCTCATCGAAGGCCGCCTTGGCGCCGTCTTCGGTCACCATGCGGCCGCCGGCCGATGCTACGAAGGCAGGGAACAGCCAGGCGCCCCAGCCGCCGCCCGGCGGGACTTCCATGGCCGCGATCTGTCCTTTCTTGTACACCTTCTTGGCCATGTCGATCCACTCATCCCAGGTGGTGGGCGGCGTTTTGACTAAGTCGCGGTTGTAGTACAGCGCTACGCAGGTCTGGTTGAGCGGCAAGCCGTAGAGCTTTCCGCCCACAACGTTCGTATTCAGGGCGCCCTGGTAGTATTTGCTCTTGTCAACCCCGGTCCTGCCACCGGCGTACGGATCGAGATTCAGAAGAATGCCGTCCACCGCGAACCTCGGCACCAGAGGTTGGTCGAGGTAGGATACGTCCGGAGCCTGCCCTGTAGCTATGGCAGTGTTCAGCTTGGTGTTGAAGTCGCTCTTCGGTATGTAGGTGATATCCACGTCATAGCCAGTCTCGCGCTCGAATGAGGCAACAGCTTTCTCGAGCTGTTCGCGCTTCACCTCGGGCTCATATACCCAAAACGACACGCCGCCCTTGTCCGCGGCCATGCCTGCCGGCGTCAGCAGGCACGCCATCACGAAGATGATCGCCAGGGGACTCGCAAACCGCCTGAACATAACCAATTACCTCCTCTTTGGTATCGTTTTCATTCTTCGCGAAAAATGATAGGGGACTAGCAACCGCATGACTCGCGCACGATCAACTCCGGTCGTAGAATCAGATTGGCGCTGCTGCGCGCCTTGCCTCCGCGGGTGAGATTGGAGATAAGCCGCTCGCCAAGGAGCACGCCGATGTTGTAGGTCGGCTGGCTGACGGTGGTGAGAGCTGGACTGGTGTACTGGGAGATGCGTATGTTGTCGAAACCGATGAGGCTCAATTGGCGTGGGATGTCGACGCCGCGCTTTTTCGCGGCCCGCAGCACGCCCAGGGCCATTTCGTCGTTGGCGCAGAAGATGGCGGTCGGAGGTTCGGCAAGGCTCATCAGCCGAAGAAAAGCGCTGCTCCCGCCCTCTTCCGAATAAGCGCCGTTCTCAATGTATCCATCGCGGACTCCAATGCCTGCGTCTGAGAGCGCCGTTTTGAAGCCATGCAACCTCGCACGGTGGTCGTAGTCGTTCTCCGCTTCGATTCCGCCGATGTAGGCGATCTCGGTGAACCCGTGTGAGCAGAGATGCTTGACTGCTTGGTAGGCTCCGTAGACGTTATCGACGGTGATAGATGGGATGCCGTACTGCCCCATGTTCCTTCCGAATACCACTATAGACATGCTTTGCGAGTGAAGATGGACCAGATCATCGTCGGCTACTTGGGGGACGACGAACACCATGCCATCGACGCTGCCGTCGTACAGGAACCTGATGTGATCCTTCTCCTTCAGCTTACTGTTCTGCGCATCGCACACTATCAGGCGAAAACTCATCTCATTGGCCCTGTTCTCGATGCCTTTGATTATCTCCGAGTAGAAGGACGCCGAGATGTCAGGCACGATCACGCCGATGGTGTTGACCAAGTCGCGGCGCATCCGTTTAGCCGCGAAATTCGGCGTGTAGCTGAGTTCCTCGATCACTGCGACAACTCTGTCCCTGGTCTCTTCCTTGACTGTATCGCTGTGGTTGAGCACGCGCGAAACCGTAGCCACCGACACGCGGGCCCTATCAGCAACGTCCTTGATAGTGTACTTCATCTAGGTTCCACTCCAGTGCCTTGATAGTGCCTCGGGACTGAAAACGATTTCACTTCCTGCAACCATTATGACTATTCCTTGCCGATGTGTCAATAGAGCGAGATTTGACCCCAGGGATCCGTCAAAGCCTCGCTCACTTCGGTTTCGGTCTGCGGCCAGGATCCGGCCGTGCTGAGTTTCGCCTAAACACGCCGTTGTCGCAACTGAGCGCTCCTAGTTTTGCAGGCAGACTGCACATATCGCCCGGCGGCGCGGGCGGCGAAAGGCTCGTTTTCTGGGCCGAAATCGGATGCGGCGGGCGCGCTTGCCGTCCTCGAACAGGCCGATCAGCAACCTACCGGCCCGGTTAGGGTCAGCATCGCTTCTGAGCTCTACTTCGCCGCCGGGGCCAGTTCCTGGAGGTAGGCCGCACGCGCCAGTAGGAAGTAGACTGTCTGTAGGGCGAGGAAGATGCCGGCGGCGGTCGCTCCGTACTTCCAGACTTCTATGGGCATCATCGGCGTAACAGTCGAGAATGAACGCAGCGCGACCATCTGATGCACGAACGCGACGACCCAAGGGGTGAAGAACATCACAGCCATCTCCCGGGTCACGATTCCGCGGACTTCCGGCCATGATAGGCCGATCCGTCGGAGGGCGATGTACTTCGCCTGGTCTTCCTGGATCTCTAGGAAGAACCTGAAGTACAGCATCGAGCCGGCCGCCAGGAAGAAGAGGAAGGCCACGAACATCGCGACGAGCATTATCATGTGGATTGACGCCATCATCTGCGAGTACTGCTGGACTCGCGACACGTATGCCACTGGATGCCCTTCGGGGATTGCTTCCTTTGCTGCCTGCTCTGCCTTCGCGGCCCGCATCCAGTTCGAAATCTCGCAGCTGAACCAAGTCTTCCTGTGTTCAGCGGGCAGATCTTGCATGAGTTCGGCGAATCGGCTGTTGTCGCATACGAAGAGAAATGCAGCGTCTTCCATCCCGCTGACGAGCGGTGCGGCAATCGCTCCGTCTGTCATGAACGCTAGGTCGGTTGTTCCTGCTGTGGCGTGGATGGTCTGGCCTGCATCATTGGGGCGCGTGCGATCTGTCAGGTTCCGGAGTACGCGCACGACATGACCGTAGTTCAGATGGGCTTCAAGCATTCCTGTTTCGCGCGCCCATCGGTTGTAGTCGTCTGCTGGAATGACGAGTCCTGGAGCCTTCTTGGCTATGTCGGTAACCTCAACCTGTATCGCCCGCGTGATTGCCGAGTCCGTGATCGCTGCTCCAGCTTCGGCGAGGCGATCTCTGAAGTCCTCGGCGATACTCACCGAATCGTCTGTAGCCGGCAGGACGAATGAGATGGCTCTGGCGTAGAAACTACCTACACCACTTCCGGCCGGGCCTGCGCCCAGGGTGTAGATCACTCCCGAAGCGGTGAGCACCACAGCGCTCAGAATAGCCACCTGCGCGAGGATGCGGGCGTTGTCCTTCATCTTGAACACCAAATCAGAGATCGTAAGCAGGTTCGTCCTCCTGTAGTAGACTGACTTGCGGCGCTGAAAATGGCGAAGTGCAGCTACGCTTCCTTGCGTGAAGAGGATGTGGGTCCCAACGCACACAATGGCTGTTACCGGCAGGAAAGCTATGGCTACCCCCACTTCCGAGACTGTCCATGCCACTGCGTAGCCTGAGGCTAGGCATGCGATGCCAAGTGCCACAAGTGCCCGGGAGTAGACGGGCGGCGCTTTTGGCTTGGCGGGGGCCTTTACGAGCTGTATGACCTGGCTCGTGTTGATCGAGACGATATTGAGCGCGCTGATCACGACGAACAATGCCAGGTAGGTGAAGGTTGTGGTCAATATCGGGCCAGATTGGATCACAAACGGGAGCGGTTCGGGGGACATCAGGATCCTATCGATCGCCATCACGAATAGCCTGACGAATAATCCGCCTAAGCCGAGGCCGGCTGCTATGGACGTGATCCCCACGATCATGATCTCGCCGAACAGAAGCAGGCTCAACTGCCGGCGCTCAGCGCCCAGCAGAGCGAGCACGCCCAGTTCCCGTTTGCGCGATTTCACAAACGCGGAATTCGAATAGAGAGTGAAGAAGATTGAGAACGCTATGATCAGATACTGGCATACTTGAAATCCGGAGGCAACGCTACGGGCACCGGGATAGTGGCCTTCGACCACCGCCGGCAGGGCCCGAAATGCAGCAAAGAGGTAGAACACCACGACGGCGAAGACGCTGCTGGCGAGGAAGCCGAAGTAGGTGCGCCGGTTTTCCCGAACGTTTCTATATGCGAGACGCAGCAACG
>CAYYHF010000023.1:0-17882 GCA_964471415.1 uncultured Clostridia bacterium
ACCAGTGGGCTCACGATCATCCCGGCCGCAAATCCCACGTTTATGACGCCAAAGGCGCTCCCGGCCGCTCCCCGGGCCGCCGATGATGCCGCGTAGGCATTGAGCGCCGGATACCCCAGAAGCGACCCCGAATACAGCGCAATCCCCAGCGCAGCCATGCGGTAGTCGCGCGCAAGGTAGTACAGGATCGGCGCCGGCGCGCCCGCAAGCCACGTCAACAGTATCACCTTGCGCCTGTCGTACCTGTCGGCCAGCCAACCGCCGGGCACGCATGACGCAGCGGTCGCGGCCATAGACACCGAGAACACCAGGCCCACCTGCTTCGAGGTGCAACCGATGCTCCGCAGATACACCGGGAACATGTAGGCGTGAAGTCCGTAACCGAATCCCCACAGAAACATGCCCGATGCAATCAGCTTTATGGCCAGCGGAAGCGGCGCCCTGTCGTCTCGTGATGCCAACCCTCTGTCCCCCATCAAGCTATACCCATATCCTCTCAAGCGCCTCTTCAACTCGCCGGAATCTATCAAAGGCATCCTCGTACGCCGCGCAGAGCAGGGGATCGCGGGAGGGCTCGAATCTCGCATCCGGCTGAACCACCGCCTCCACGCCCTCATCGACATCCCTGAACACCCCGGCCGCCACGCCGGCTAGAATCACCGCGCCGGCCAGCGCGCCTTCACACACCTTCATCCTGACTATGGGAACCTGCAATACATCGGCCTTAATCTGAAGCCACACGTCATGACGCGCCCCCGACCCTACCGCCCTAAGCTCGGAGACCGGCGCTCCGTCCAGGCAGGCGTGCACGCACTCGCGCATGGAATAGGCGCATCCTTCCAGCACCGACCTGATGATGTCGGACGCAGTGTGGACCGGGCTCAGCCCGACCAACGCGCCCCGAGCTAGTGGGTTGCTCGTTGGGCTGCGCCTGCCCGTCATGTGCGGAATGAACGTCAGGCGGCCCGCTCCAGGCGCTGAGCGCCCAACCGCCTCACAAACGGGCTGTGTCCAGTCTGTCTGGCGGCGAAACACATCGGGCATCGCCGTTGACATCGCCCACGCCAAAGCCCCGCCGCTGGACGACACGGGCATGACCAAAATTCGCCGTCCGGGCGCCACGTGCTGGACAGCCAGAGGGTTTGGTCCATCCGCCGCGACCACTGCCACGCAAGTGGATGTGCCGGTGGAATCGCAAGCAATCCCGGGCCCAACGATCCCCGCTCCCAGAGCCTCCATGAAAGCATCGATGCCCCCTGCCGCAACTGGAGTTCCCTCAAGCAGACCGGTCTCACCGCCCGCCACAGCTGAAACCGTGCCTCCCGACTGCCACGGATCAACCGCCGGCGGGAGCAGGCCCTGCGCCGGATGCCCGTCCATCGGCCACGACAGCATGCAAGAGGCCGCAGGCCTGTCCATCCAGGCGTTGCCTGTGAGCATGAGACCAATGTAGTCCTTAGGCTGCAGCACTCTGACGACCTCACCCGTCACATCGTGCCCGTCCTCCAGCAGCCTTCGATACAGCCAGGCCGCTGTGGCCTCAAAAGACGGCCCAGACAGCCCCAACGGTCCGGATGCCTCAGCCTCCCATGCCTGCACGGGTCGCACGTCCATCCACGTGATTATGTTGCTGAGCGCGCGCCCGTAGCCGTCTACCGCGATCAGCGAAGGACCGTGTCCGGACAGGCCCACGCCGCGCACTGCGCCCGGATCCTGCCCACTCATGACTTCATCCAGGCACTCGATCACGGCAGCCCAAATGTGATCCGGATCTTGCTCGCCGCCTGCTCCGGCGGCGGCGCGACCAGGGCCTTCTGCGCCTGCCGAACCCGCCCAATCCTCGGGCCTTGCCGCCCGCGCGGGACGAAAGGCAGCGCGGTAGTAGCCATCGACACGCCAGATGCACGCTTTTACCGCGGACGATCCTATGTCTATGCCCACAAGCGCTGGACTAGCCATCATGAGCCACCCCGATCATGGCCTTCAGGCATTTGCCCATCGCAGCCGTCTCGAAAGCTAAGGCCGCATCGTCCAGGCAGAACTGGTGCGTGATGATGCCGTGCACGTCCACGCGCCCACTCGCCAGCATCCCAAGGGCAGTCCGGAAATGCTCCGGGGCGAACCCGAAGCTGCCGGTCAGCGTCACCTCATCGTAATGCACGCGCCGCGCGTCCACGGCGAGCATCGTGCCCCCGGGAAGCCCGCCGAACACGTTAACACTCCCACCGGCCCCAACAGCCGCCATGGCCTGATCCACGGCCTCTGCCGCACCCACGCACACGAACACCACGTCCGCGCCAAAGCCGCCGGCAGTATCGTGGACCCACCCTGCAACGTCAGTCCGCTCGGGGTCGACTACTACTGCCCCGCGCCGCTCAGCCTGCGACCTCCTGTACTCATCGAGTTCACTCACAAGTAGCTTTCCGGCCCCCGCGGCCTTGCACGACTCCAGCATGAGCAGGCCCATGGGCCCTGCGCCGATTACCAGCACTGTGTCGCCCATGCGCACGCGCGAGTCGGCGACTGCGTTCAAACAGCA
Source organism: uncultured Clostridia bacterium (assembly GCA_964471415.1). Taxonomy (GTDB): domain Bacteria; phylum Bacillota; class DTU025; order DTU025; family DTU025; genus UBA5389. The sequence goes on from CAYYHF010000023.1 coordinate 2,540, forward strand.
AGCCAGCGGTTCTGCGAGCGCAGCCACTCTCAGGTCGAGCCCATCGGGCACTGGGAATGTGCCCTTTTGAAGCACCCCGGCAGGCACGCTCACGTATTCCGCTAACCCGCCGTCGATCCACTCCTTATGCCTGCACAGCTCGTGGCGATGGCGCGCGCACAGCGGACACACAAAGCACGGCACGTACGGGGCCACCGCCACCAGATCTCCCTGTTTGACACTCACAGACGGCGAAGGGTCCCGGATCTGGACGATCTGCCCGACCACCTCATGCCCCAGCACACAGGGGGGAGTGAACATGTGGTGGCCGCGGCGGTATGTCTTGATGTCAGTGCCGCACAGGCCACAGTAGCTTACCTGAAGCAACGCCCCGCCCGGCTCCGTCTTGGGCTTTGGGATCTGCTCTACTCGCACTTCACCCGGCCCACGATATACCGCTGCCTTCAAGCTCGGCGCACCTCCCCGCTCGAGCCCGAAGTCGCGTGAACGATTGTGTGCAACTCACGCACCTTGGACCGGGGATCGGCTGATTGGAACACATTGCGCCCGAAGGCAATGCCCGCCGCCCCGCACTGCATGGCCTGGCGGACCACGGCATTGGGATCGGAGACTTTGGGCCCGCCGGCGATGATTATCGGCACACGGCACGCCCGGACGATATCGGCGAAACCGTCTTGGGTGAAGTAGGTTTTGACGAAATCCGCGCCCAGTTCATACCCAACGCGAGCGCATACCGAGATCCACTCGGCATCGTAGTTGTGCGCAGGATCGGACGGGATTACCTCGGCCAACACTGGTATTCCCAGGCTGTGGGCATCGGAGACAACATCCCCCATGATCTCGAACATGGCCTGCTCTTGCTCCGAGCCTACCAGAACCATGACGCAGACAGCATCTGCGCCCAAAGCGCATGCCTCTTCGACGCTGCAGACTAGGGTATGAAAGGCTGGATTGGGACTGAACTTGGTGGATCCGCCGGTGATTCTGACTATGAGGCCGGCGCGGCCCGCGTAGCCTTCCCACTCGCTCCTGGCCATCCCCGGGTTGACCAGGATGGCATCGGCCCCGCCCGCCACGACTTCGGCCACTACCCGGGGCGGATCATCTATCCCCTGTACAGGCCCCATGAACCCGCCAAAATCCAGCGGGCACACCACGGCCTTTCCGTCTTTGAATATCCTGCGAAGCCTGACATCAACTCCTGCCATGAACAGACCTCCTTTGTCTGACACAGACCAGTCTCCGGGCTAGTTCACGTATGCTGAGATCATTGACATCCTCTACAGTTCGGACCCATTCCGCCGGGAATCCCTCTATGCCGTGAAGCGCCCCCACAACCGCCCCCACAATGGACGCAAGGGTATCGGCATCGCCCCCCATATTCACCGCCGCTGTTACGGCCTTCGCACAATCCGACCCGTAAAGCGCCACAATCCCCATGGCCGTGGCTACCAACTCAGTGGGAAGCATCCCCACACCGCAGATCTCATACAGCCCATCCAGCGCCTCGTGGGCGCACCGACATTCGGCGACAATTCGCCGTGCCAAGCGGATGCGAGCCGCAACTGATGCGCCCGCCCATTTCACCCCGCGCGCCTCTCCATAGCGAGCGCCCCAGACCGCGGCGTCCAGCGCCTCCCGGATCGCAGTCGGAGCCGCACGGCCAACCCCAAACCCAGTCGCCGCCGCGGCAGAAGCCACGGCGCACGCCACAGCGCACGCGCCTCCGATGGCGATGCTCACCCCGTGCGTGGGCAAACAGGACATATGGCATTCCTCGGCCGCATCGGCAAGCCGGCCCGCGTTGACAAGACCGATTGGCGCAACGCGCATCGCCGCGCCCACGGTGTCTCCTGACGAACCCGCATCGCGCGGGTCCTGGCCGTCTTTCAGGCGCTTGAGCGCGCGCCGAGTGCTAGGACCCATGACCGTAGACTGCCAAGCATTGCAGTCGTCGGCCCATTTGAGATAGGCCCGCGCCGCTGCCTCCGGCGTAATCCGTCCGTACTCGTCCAGCGCCTGGATAAGGGCGATTGTCTGTTCGGTATCGTCAGTTATCCTCCCGGCCGGCATACCATGATGATAGTGGCTGGCATCGGGCGCGGCCAACCAGTCTAGCCAGCCGTACCTCGCCCGTATCTCATCTCTCGTCAGGAACTCGCACGGCATGCCCATCGCGTCCCCTATGGCCACGCCGGCCAGGCTTCCTGCCGTTCTATCCAGTAAATCGTCATTCATCGCCATGCACCGCCAGGAATGCCTCCAGCTCATCGCGGGCGGGCAACGCCTCCCGCGCCCCCACCCGTCCAATGGCCATTGCCGCGCAGGCATTGCCGCGCGTCAGGCACTCGGCAATCGGCCTCGCCTCCACCAGCGAAGATATGAAGGCGGACGCAAATGCGTCTCCGGCGCCGGTTGTGTCGACCGCTTCCACATCGAAGGCCGGGGCCCATATATCGCCGCCGCCCAAGTCGGAACCCAACGCGACATCACGTGTCGAACACGCGACAGTCTCTGCCTCCCCGCTCCAGCCGCATCGCGGACTGTAGCAAGCCGCCCCACGCTCGCCCAAGGTGGCAACCACAGCCGGCACGCCCTGCTCCAAAAGCGTCCGCGCTCCAGCCTCCGGCTCATCGCAACCGGTCATGCCGCGCAACTCCGACCGGCTCATGAGCACGAAGTCAGCGAATCGCATCAGCTCGACCAGGTTCTCCATGCCGATCCAGGACGCCGCCCCGCCCGGCCCATATAGCACAGCCGCGCCCGCGCGGCGCGCGTCCTGCATAGCCTTTCGCGCAACGTGCGGAAACGCTTCGCCCACATACAGCGCCGCCGCGCCGTGCAGGATGTCGCCGATGAACTCATCCGCCGTCTCAAGCAGGGCCGTCCCGCCGAGCGAGTAGATCACCCTACTTCCCGATGGGTCCACCGCTATGACAGTCTGAGCGGTGCGCCCCACCGGATCCACCATGAGCCATCGCACATCCACGCCGTCTTTCTCAAACGCATCGCGCAGCGCCCGGCCATTGTGATCGTCGCCCACCTTGCCCACGAACCTGGACCCCACCCCGATTCGGGCGATGCCGGTCGCGATGTTGGCTGTGGACCCTCCCGGAAACAGGCCCGGTTCTCCCTCCGCGAATACCATCTCGTCCGCCGCCGGCAGTCGCGGAACCCGGATGATCAGGTCCATGGCGCATGCCCCGAGGCACACTACACACTTACCCGGTCCGCCGCGGCTGCCGCTCCCGCCCTGCACTCCCGGCCCGTCCACCTACAGCGCCCCCAGCTTGAATAGTGCGATGAGCACGATACATGCGACCATCGCGCCCAGCGATCCGATGAGGACGACCCAGTCCAACCGGTCCATCCGGTATGGTCGGATGAAAGTGAACTTCCTGCTGGAACCGAAGGCTCTGGACTCCATGGCCAGCGCCATAGTGTCGGCCATCGACAGCGAGTTGGCGAAGAGTGGGAGCACAATCCCCGACGTCTTCTTGATCTTCTCGGCGAACGTACCCTGTTCGAAGTCGACGCCCTTGGAGCGGTGGGCATCCATCAGCGTCCTCATCTGCATCTGCACCACAGGCACGAATTTCCATGCCGTAGACATGACGAACCCCACTTGATACGGGATAAAGGGGACTCTCGCGATTATCTGCACTATCTCAGAGGGCGATGTAGTGAATCCGAATATCGCCACTACCACCAAAACAGTGACTACCTTGAGGGCCATGCCTATGCCGTAGAGGAATCCGCCCACTTTGATGGGGCACGCCGGGCCCACTCCCGGGATCCAGCCCGGGATCAGGTGGAACAGCACCCGCGCAGGCTCGTCCAGCGTCACGGCTTTGGGTATGTATGTAGCGCCCTGAACCAGCGTGATGATGGCTGTGACGATAATCATGAAAGACAGCACGCCTCGGATCTTTCTCCATGGAAACCCCGCCAGCAAGCCAAATCCCACCACTGCCAATCCCAGGCAAGTCAGATAGACAGGGTGCGTCCATATCACGCTAATCACTATCATGGCGAACATCCACGCAAACTTGACTCGCGGATCCAGGCGATGTACAGACGAGGATTTACTTTCGTACTCTACAATCACTTCGAACACACCCCCGAGTTCGCGGACCTTAAGGCGAGAAGCTTGGCCGCCGCTTCAGCCGGGGTGAGCAGTACCTCGCCCCACAGCGCCTGTGATAGGTCGGCAATGGGGGGTCGCCTGAGGCACGCGAGTTCCATCAGGTCGGGCTGCGAGAATATCTCGCGCGGGGTCCCATCGCCCACCACTCGGCCGCCCGCCATGACCACTACCCGCCTGGCGTACAGGCTAACGATGTTCATGTCGTGAGTGATTATGACTATCGTCTTTCCATGCTCATTGCGCAGCCGTTCCAGATAGTCCAGAATCTGAAGGGATTCCACCCAGTCTAGCCCTGTAGTGGGCTCGTCCACAATGAGCACCTCCGGGTCCATGGCGACCACCGATGCCAGCGCAAGCCTCTGCCGCTCGCCTTTGGTGAGGTATTTCGGCCACACTTCCGGATACTTGGTCAAGCCGATGTCGACCAGGATTTCCTCCACACGCTGCGATATGACGCCCAGGTCCGCTCCGATGTTTGTGGGCCCAAATTCCAGTTCCTCCTGCACGCTGGTGCAGAAGAGCTGTTCGTCGGGGTTTTGAAAGACATATCCCACATGGCGGCAGAGCTCGATGGTGGGAACGCCCTGCGCAGACCGGCCCAGCACCCGGATGTCGCCGGAAGACGGCCTGAGCAGACCGTTGAAATGGCGAGTCAGTGTGGTCTTGCCCGCCCCGTTCTGACCGACTATCGCCACAAGGTCGCCGCGGCCTATGGCTAGGTTCACCCCATCCAGGGCCCGCGCACCGGTGGGGTAGGTGAATTCGACATCAACCGACTCCACCACAGGATCAGACGGCGTCGAACCTGGGCCTGGACTCGGACCCGGGCTCGGGCTCGAACTTGGCATAGGCCCCAGTGCCAGCATAGCCTCGTCGATGTCAAAGGGCGTCTCAGTCGCTCCGATCAGCGTACCGAACTCTACAATCTGCGGTACTCGCACGCCCGCTTGGCGCAGTTCTTCGACTCTTCCGAAGACATCGCGCGGAGCTCCGTTCAGCACGAAGTTGCCCGAGCGCATGACGAACACGCGGTCGGCAAGACCCAGGATATCGTCGACCTCCTGTTCGATGAGGACCACAGTCACTCCCAGCTGCTCTTTGAGCATCTTGACTATCCCGAACACGCGGGCCTTGCCCTCCGGGTCCAGCATGGAAGTGGGCTCGTCCAGCACCATTATCTTGGGCAGCATGGCATAGACCCCGGCTATAGCCGTGGCCTGCTTTTGCCCGCCCGAAAGCCTGTGCGGAGCGCGCCTCTCAAGTCCCGCGAGGCGCATATCCGCTATGGACTTGTCCACCCTTTCCATGATGCTCTCGTAGCCCAGTCCCAAGTTGGCAGGTCCGAAGGCCACGTCTTCCTCGACCGTCATGCCGAACAGCTGTGTGTCGGGGTCTCCGAACACCAATCCCACGCGGGATGCCATCTGGGCTGTGCCTACCTTGGCGGGAACCAAGCCGTCCACAGTGACCTCCCCGGCAAGATTCCCGTCCATAAAACGAGGCACTGTTCCGTTGATCACGCACGCCAGCGTGCTTTTCCCGGCGCCGGTAGGACCGAGTATGGCCACGCATTCACCCTGCTTCACATTGAGACTGATCCCGTCCAGCGCGCGGCGTTTCGATCCCTTGTAGTTGAAAGTCACGTTCTTGAGCGAAATGATGTCAGACGCCAAGTAGAACACCCCTCGCGTCAGTCGATTGATTCCGGTCGCTGCCTTTTCTGCGCAGCCTTGAGGGCTTCCGCCACCGACAGTCCCACCAGCGCGTTGACTGCCGATCCGATTATCTGCGATGGCAGCAGCGCTATCATGAGCGGAGTGCCGATCATCAGGGCCCACGGGCCGAGGCACGTGATGGTGTTGACGATAGTGCCCACGATGATGGCCACTATGATGTTGACCTTCTTGGCGACAAACACGGCCATCGTGACGGTTAGGGCCATGGCGGCCAGATAAATCGGCACCATCGGCAGCCAGCTGGCGAACCCTCCGAGGGCATTGGCGAGGAAACACCCGATGGCGGCGACCGTTGCGCCCACGGGCCATCCGAAGAATGATGCGGCGAAGTAGCCGGCGGCCGCATCCAGCGCGATGGTAGTGGCAGGCCCTGGTATCTTGATCATGGCCCCTGCCCCGGCCACGGCCGCCAGAATCGTTACCCTGGCGATAGTGCGAGTGTCCCAGGTCACACGATGTTCAGCTGGGTATTGCCGCGAAAGAATCCCGCCGAGAAACCTCATGAGAACCAGATAACCCAGAGCGAGCGCGTACGACACACCAAGCCCCAATGCTCCCTGTCCAAGCGGCATTTTCACTGCCTCCTCAGTAGTTAGTCAGGTCCGTGGCGGGCTTCGCCTGGCTTGGCGCTGTCCGCCGTGCCTTCTTTCCGCGTTCTCACGGCCGCGTCTCAAGCACCTTGCGGGCGGCCGCATCGTCGGTGATGAGCACATCGATGACCCCGGTACGCAAAGCGCCCAGAATCGCAGATGCCTTGTTCGCGCCGCCCGCTACGGCTATTGCGCATTTCGACGCCCGCAGTTGGTCCAGTCCTATCCCGATCATCCTGCCTTCCAAAGGCGTGCTCACGCGCTCTCCCTCCACATCGAAGAAGCTCATGCACATGTCGCCCACTACGCCTGCACTGCGCAGACTGTCGAGATCCTCCGGCGAGAACCCGCCCTCTTCCAGCAATGTGGACGGAAGCGCCAAACCGCCTATGCCCACGATGGCGGCGTCAAGCCGGGCCCATTGGTCGACTACTTTCCTGATGTTGCTGTCAGACATGATGGCATCGCGTGCAGCTGGGGTATCTACAAATGATGGAGCGTGCAGAAAGACGTTTGATCCTCCGAAGGCCGCGGCCACCCGAGTGGCTACATCGTTGACTTGCAGATCCGCGCTGGCCTGCCCCTGACCGCCTAGAAGCGGGACCACGACGACCTCGCGCGGGGACGGCCTGGCGGATTCAAGCGCGGCGGCAAGTTCACGCAAGGTGGCGCCCCATGATACGCCCAGGGTGGAACCGGGTTTCAGATCACCAATGAGGAACTCGGCGCCTGCTATACCCAGGTTCTGAGTAAGCAACCGCGATGGCCCCGCCTCGCCGGAGATCACCGCGCAATGGCGGAGGCCAAAGCGCCAACACAGCTCTTCCTCGAGATCGCCGAAATCGGCGGCCGGCGGGACAAGCTTGATCACCACGATGCCCTCCTCGCGCGCCTGCTTGATCGCCCTCGACACCTGGCTTCGCGATACACCGAGCGCTCCGGCGATCGCCTCCTGCGTCTTGCCAAGCTCGTAGTAGTGGTAGGCGACTTCATACAGCAATCGCGCGTTAAAACCCATGCAGTCCACTCCCGAGGCTGATTCTGGTCATTTGTGCAGCACATTTGTGCCGATGCATGGGTATTCTACACCGTCTTCAGAACTCCTTCTGCTCCAAGAGAATCAGTTGCGGGCAGCGACGAAGACGGATCCCTGACTCTCTACTGTCGATAGACGCCTTCCACGCTCAGGTAGCGCTCGCCCGTGTCCGGAAACAGAGCCAGCACACGCGCGCCCGACCCTAGCCGGCACGCAAGCTCAAGCGCCGCAACGGCGGCGGCCCCGGACGATATGCCCACAAGAAGCCCTTCCACCAGAGCCAGCTCGCGGGCGGCGGCGCACGCTCGCGCCGAACCAACGGCGATGATCTCGTCGACTACACTCATGTCCAGAACGTCCGGCACGAAACCCGCTCCGATGCCCTGGATGCCGTGGGGTCCGCTCTCCCCGCCCGAAAGCACTGCCGACTCGGCGGGTTCCACGCCCACCACTCGCACACCACAAATCGCCCGCTTCAGCGCTCGACCAACCCCGGTGATGGTGCCGCCTGTACCTATGCCGGTCACAAAGGCGTCCAGCTCCCCGCCCACATCGCGCAGGATTTCGGCTGCAGTGGTCTCCTCATGCGCTCTGGGGTTGGATTCATTCTCAAACTGCAGCGGCATGAACCATTCTGGGTTGTCGCGCTTCAGACTGCGCGCCGCTTGCACCGCGCCCGTCATCCCCTCCGCGCCCGGGGTGAGCACTATCTGCGCGCCGTAGGCCGCAAGAAGACGCCGGCGCTCCACACTCATTGAGTCGGGCATGGTCAGCACCAACCCGTAGCCGCGAACAGCCGCGATCATAGCCAACCCCACCCCGGTATTCCCCGATGTGGGCTCGATGATGACGCCGCCCGGGCGAAGCTCGCCCCGGCGTTCGGCGTCTTCTATCATATACAGCGCTGTACGGTCCTTGACGCTGCCGCCAGGGTTTCTCGCCTCCAGTTTGGCCAGGATCTCACCGCGCGCCGCAACTGCCGCAGTCGTTGTGCAGTCGATGCCGCAGCCAGACCCAAACCTGTTCAGCTTGACTATGGGCGTGTGTCCTATCAACTTGGTCACGTCAGACGCGATAGTCATCTACATACGCCCCCTCTTCTTTTTCAACTCGGTCCATAGCAGACCCAGACGTGTCCTGAAGTGTCTGCCGGAGCATCTGCCGAAGCGCCTGCACCTCCGTCTCCAGCGCGTTCAGCCTGAGCGACATGCGACTTAGGGCGCGTCCCACCGGGTCGGGCAGGTCGCCGTGGCTGAGGAGGTCGGCTTCGCGCACGCGTACCCCCGACCGCGCGATCACCCGCCCCGGGACCCCCACAACTGTGCAGTCCTGCGGCACATCGTGGATCACCACTGCGCCCGCGCCGATCTTGGAGTTCGCGCCCACAGTGATCGAGCCGAGCACAATGGCCCCTGCCGACACCACCACGCCGTCATCGATGGTGGGATGGCGCTTTCCGGTCTCCTTGCCCGTACCGCCCAAAGTCACGCCCTGATAGATGGTCACGTCCGACCCGACTACGGCGGTCTCGCCTATGACAACCCCCATTCCATGATCGATGAACACGCCCCGCCCGATGCACGCCCCCGGATGGATCTCAATCCCTGTGAAAAACCGAACCAGCTGCGATAGAAACCGGGCCAATCCGAACACCCCACGGCGGTACAGCCAGTGGTTCAGCTTGTGCCATACAAGAGCGTGCACACCCGGGTAGAGCAAGATCACCTCTAGACGGTTTCGGGCGGCCGGATCTCGGGCCACTGCTGCGTCAACATAGGAGCGGATGTCGGAAAACATGGTTACACAACTCCTCCTTGTGTCCTCACAAACACCTCACGGAAAGCGAAACGCCGCCTCCACACAGAGACGGCGCAACATGCCGTGGTTCCACTCTGCTCACGGCCGGCCCGAACGCGACGAACGGACGGACGTGCCTCAAGTTCCGTGCCCCGGCCGGGACAGCGGAAGACGCGCTAACGGGCGTACCCGTAAAGACCTACTGCCGCGCAATCGCACGCGCGATTTCGGCCCTAAGCTCAAGGGCGCACTTTTGGAAGCACTTGCCCGGGAACGCTTACACCCGGCGACGTTCCTTCTCTTAGGGCAGCCCGCCTCCTACCTCCCTTTCATGGCCTGTGTATGTGATTCGTGTTTGGTCTATAGCATATGCCGCGGCCAAGCAGGAGTCAACAGGATGAGTGACCCACGTCACAGCCCAATCGCCCAGTCAATGGTATTATGCAGTCAGCACAGTACTTGCTGGGGGTTGAGCGTATTGTCCAAGAAGCTGACGGCATATCTCACACTCGCTGTAGTTCTCATGTTCGGTCTCGTCGCGGTCGTTCCAGTCCAGGCAATCGACGTGGAGCCCGATGATGATCCCGATTCTGACACGGACAACGATGAACTGGAACTGGGAGCTGACAAGACCGCGTTCTTTGAGCGCCTGATGGCGGCCTTCCCCGATTTGACAGTTACAGTTGAACAGCTGCAAGCCTGCTTCGACGAGGGTTGGGGGCTTGGCGATTTGGTCATCTGCGCCGTCATATCGGTCGATTCCGGCAGGTCGTTCGAAGACGTGCTCGCACTGGCCTCAAGCGGAATGGGCTGGGGCGAAGTCGCAGAGGAGTCTGGAATCGAAGCGCGCAACCTTGGACAGGCCATATCGGCGAAGATGGGCAAGAAAGGACTACTTTGGAAGGGCCATGAGCAGGATATAGAAGATTCGATGCAGAAGAACCGGGGCCGCGGCAACGCCTACGGACACGATCCGCAGCACCGGGGAGGACAACCCATCGACGAATCAGACGCAGAAAAGAGCCAGGGCAAAGGTCAAGGTAAAGGCCAGAGCAATAACAACGGCAAAGGCAAAGGCAAAGGCGGCAGCAAGGACAAGCAGTAGCTCAACGGCCCTTCCTTAGCGAGGACACCAACCGGTGTCCTCGCTTGTGCTTATCTCCTTCCTCGCCCCTTCGCCTATTCTCTCTGTTCTGTCCGCCTCTGTCGTCAGTCTCTGGCCAAATCCTCGAGCGCCTGCGGGTCCAGTATGCAGTAGTCTCGCCCATCCGCGCCGAGCACGCCTGCGTCCACAAGATCCGCGATCACTCGGCTGACAGTCTCGCGCGCGGTGGACGCAATCGTTGCGATGTCGCGATGCGTGAGCTCGGTCACTCGTCCAGACGGTGTGCTGCTCTTGAGCAGGGCAGATGCGATGCGCGTGCGCGCATCAGCGAACGCCAACAGATCCAAGCTCTCGTCTGTCTCCCTCAGCATCTCTGCAAGCCTTCTGATGAACCTCACAGCCAGCGTTGGGCTCTCCTCCAGACAGATCACAAAAGGCTCCGGGCGTACTTGCACTACCTCCGAGTCGGTCATGGCTTCTGCCGCGGCAGACCTGCCCAGCCCGTCTATGGCCGACAGGTCGCCGAACACGTCGCCATCGCCCAGTACCGCCAGAGTCTTCTCCGCCCCCTCCGACGATGCACGATACAGTCTGATCCGGCCCATGGCCACTACGTACAGATCACAGCTCTTGTCTCCCTGGAGGAACAACATCTCGCCTCGACGCACTAGCCTGAGCCGCGAAGCGCCTGTAAGTCTGGAGATGAACCGATCCTCTTCGCGCTCGAAGACGGAGCAGGCGCCAAGAGCGGCGCGGATCTTCAGATCAGTGTCTGCCAAGGTCATGAGTGGGTCGGCGCCCATTATCTCCGCGACCTCCCTCTTCGTCTTTGCCGTCTGGCCCAGTCTTCTTCAGAGGACGTTCCTTGTCCTTTGGGCCGTTGCCAGGCTTGCCGTTGCCAGGCTTGCCGTTGCCAGTCTCTACCCACGATGGCTTGCCTCGGGGCCTAGGTTCCGGCGCTGCCTCCGGGCATTTCCCCTTCTGTGCGACTGCAGATTGCCCGGGATCGACCGTAAGCGTACCCGACTCACTCTCCACCATTACCTGCCCCGATTCGACGTAGACATAGGTGGTCTCCTCGTCGTCCACCTCCACGCAGAACGCGGTGCCCCTAACTGATACTGTAGATGACGGAGTTTCAACCTCGAAGGACGGGCCCGAATCGATGCGTCTGGCGATTTCCAGCCATATTCCCCCGATAATCAACCTTATCTGCGGCGGCACGAGGCGCAGCAGCTGCCCGCCACCGGATTCGCAGATGCTGCCGGCGACTGGAGCCAACTGCAGGCTCCGGGGTCCAATCACCAGGTCGGAGCTGGACTCAATCGTGACGGTACTGCCATCGGCAAAGACCAACAAGACCCGCCCGCGCGGTCCCGTTGTCACCCTGGCCCCGGGTCTGATCATCATTCCCTGCTCGAGGATTGCCGGGGCGGTCCACCCCGATCCCGGCTCGGATCCTGGCATAGATCCGGTTGGCTGGCATATCCACGCCTCTGGGAACACTCGCCTTGCTATGCAGGCAGCATAGCCCAACTCGCTGATTGCGGCAGCGCCATCGGCGTCAGCGTCTGTGCCGGCACCAGAGCCGCCCGCACATCGTCCCACCAGCCCCAGGCCGCGCGAAGCCAGCATTGTGAACAACACCGCTGCAAGAACACCCTTTAGCACGACTCGTCGTCGCAAGTGTGTCAAAGGCCCACCTCCAAGCACCTGGACTAGGCATACCAGCGTAGACTCATCAGCAGCAGTCCCGTGCAAGATACACTCGTCCAGGCTAGATGATACCTGCCGTGATCCGACAGCGCAGTGATTCAGATCACATGGTCTCGAACACTTGCACCGTTCCCGGCTGTATTTTGGCTATCCGTCCCGACCAGGGCACAAGAACGCCAGGCAGGCCCCGCGCCCAGTCAGCCGGAACGCCCACCAGAACCTGATCCTCAGCGGCCGCATCCTCCAGGGCCTTCGCGATGTTCACAGCTGTGCCGATCACCGTCAGGTCCGACCGTTCGACTCCCCCCAGCTCGACACGGGCGACTCGACCGTAAGCGATGCCTATCCCAACGCCAAGAGCTATAGACTGTCCTTCTGCAACGGCTCTCACCGCACCTCGAGCCGCTCGGGCCGCCCGCAACGAGCAAGACAAATCCTCGGGCCCCCGGCCCTCGAACACAGCGAGCACCGCATCGCCCGGAAACCTCTCAACTCGCCCTCCATGCTCGGCCACGGCGTCCGCAACAGCCGACAAGTAGACGTTGACAAGTCCCGCCGCAGCCTCTGGTTCCATGTCGTAGGAGGCGGCAGTCCAGCCTCGCAGATCCACAAACATCACCGCCATGTCGTGCGCTCCCGCCTGAGCCTCCATGCCTACTGCGTCAGGCGAATCGACCCCGGCGTATCTCTTAAGCGCTGCCGTGAGCCGGCCAGCTCGGCTGGCGCGAGAGTACAGCTCCACCGCCAGCAACCCCATGGACACAAGCACAGGCGCGCTCGGCCCGATCCACATCCCGCTGCGCGCATACAGCCCCACAGATCCGGCTAGCGCGCAAAACGCAGCGCCCGCGTGCAGCAGCGCGATGACACCGACACCCCGCCGTATGCCGCCGATCGCGCAGGTTGTCGCCCACAGAAAGGCTCCAACACCCGTGGCTGCGAGCAACGCCGTGCCGGCGCCCACAGGACGCACGAAACGTCCGCCCAGAATCGCCCCGACTGCCGCAGCGTGCACCATCAGCCCAGGCACCGCGCCCGAACGGGCGAGAAGCGGTGTCTCATGTCTGTCGCCGATGCCGGCTGCGGTCACTCCGATCAGCACGAACTTGCCCTCCAGGTCGGGCAGGCCTGAACGTGAACCCGAACCTGAACCCGCCTCTGGCGGTGCTTCCGCCAGCAGTTCGGCGGCTGATATCCGTTCGGCGGCGGGCGGCCATGGGAAGGCCGGAGACATGCTCGACGCGGAGTCGAGCGGTATTCGGCAATCCCCAACGACAGCCTGCACCCCTGGTTGGAAGCTCAGATCGCCGCCAGACACGCTCGACTCAGCCTCTGGTCGCAGGCCCACCCGAACCACCTCCACCGCAAAGGCAGAGACGAATCCGTCAGGCATTCCCAGCACAGCTGGGACTCGGCGGACTGCTCCGTCTGAGTCATGAACCACGCTCACGTGGCCAAGTCCCCGGGCTGCCTGCGCAAGTGCCGGAACGGGCAGGAGCGGTTGCTCTTGCGAAATATACCATTGCACATGGCGAGGGAGAGAATGCGATCGGACGTATATCGGAAGAACCACTCTGCCCGACCGAGCGATGGCAGCAGCGAGAGCCACATCGTCATCAGTTTGGAGATCTGGCTCGGACAACATGATATCGATTCCAACGACCGCCGGGTTGTGCCGCGAGACTTTCGCGACCAGCTCCGCGAGGAGCGACCGCGGCCATGGCCAGCGGCCCAGCGATGATACGGACTGGTCATCGATTTCCACGGTGATTACGCATGGGTCAGGCTCAGGGGTGAAAGTCAGCGCAAGCTGTCGGCGTATCGCCGTATCCACAGGGAGCAGCAGGCCCAGGCCGCAGGCTGCGATAACACTTGCGATTACTGCCGCCCGCACGGCGCCAAGCTTCAACTCATCCTCACCACCCTCGCCGGCAGAGCCTTCAGCGAAGTCTTGGATAGAGTCTTCGCCAGTTCTCGATGTGTTTCCTTGTTCATCGGCAATCAGATCACATAGAGCACTGTGGACTCGGGGAAATGGGCGGCGATGCGATCGCGAGAGAACTCAGTCAGCTCGGTCATGAGATCGGTCGCGTAGACGTACTTGCCGTAGCCAAACTGGCCACGCTTGAACCTGCGCACCGCCTCGTCCAAAGGCAGGGTAGTACTGGGGTAGACCGCGGCCGCTACCTTCGCAGCTGCCTTGATGCGGTTGTCGAGTGAAGGCGCTCCATGCTCATAGGCGTCAATTACGTACTCACAGTTGATGCTGGAACGGATCACCGTTTTTCCCCTGTGATCCACGTCCAGCAGTCCATCCACGTCACAATATTTCGTGGCGAATCTGAAAGCCGCATTCTCAAGGCGGGCCAAGAACCTGACCGCCTTGGCAAGCGACCCAGTCCACACCTCAACTGCGACAGGATCAGAGCTGGCCGCTCCTTCGAAGACCGTTGTCTCGGGCGCGCAGGCCTGAACGTAGCTGGCGGCTTGTTCCGGAACCTCGTCCACATTCACGTAGACCTTGACGTAAGGCGCTCTCCCGAGGTTGGTATTGAGATAGCACTACTGGCACAGGCCCGGGCAGCCCGCAAAAGCGTCCGCCAGGCGCGCCCCCAGCGGGTAGCCCAGAGCATCGCGCGCGATCAGCACGCGCGCAGGCACAAACGACGGCATGGCTTCACCTCAGCTCTCGGTCTAGCCTTAGTGCCAGTCCCAGTCCCGGCTTGTGGGACGAAACATCGTCTCTTTGTCCCGTCCCATTTATGGTGCCCTCGTGTCCAATCCGTCACACACGCGACCGGAGGAACCGCCGTCAGCGCACAGCGATGTGTGCATCTGCAGAGGATGTTCCCCTGCGCAAGATGATCTTGCTCACGAGGCTCAATCGCTTCACTTACGTTACGGCCTGGTCCTCGCTCTGCCTACGCTTGACCAGCTGCGTTACCGCCACAAGCCCAAGGCTCGATCCCCGGTGGGTGGCTAGTCCTTGCCGGGACCGGAATTGCACCCGTTCGAGGCGCTCTGCAGGCCGTTTGGGGGTCGAGGGGCGAGGCGGGCGAGGGGCCTGGTGCGCATTGACACCCTACTCCTCAAGTGCTAACATCTTTACCTAGAGTGCATAATGCGCCGATATGTGCGTCACGCGCGAGGCGCTACTGGCACCAATATTGACGGAGCAGGCGATTGACCGAAGGTGAACCGAACGCCCGCAATCCA
>CAYYHF010000024.1:0-17765 GCA_964471415.1 uncultured Clostridia bacterium
TGCGTCATTCTGTATGGGGCGCTAATCGCGACAATGGCTGATGCAGAGTCTGAGGTATAGTCGCATGGATCGAGACGGCCGGAGAATCTACGGTCTGCAGCGTCAGTTGGTGGGATTCTGAGGCCGTGAAATGGGCGTACGTGCCATACGTTGCCGGAGTATGTTAGGCGGAATGGGGGAAAACGCCAGAGTGACTCCGCCCCGTTCGCTCGATGGGTGTATGCACTCGCTTATGCATCAATCATTGTCGGGAAACCCGACAGATAGGCGAAAACGTGTTGCGGAGTCCGACAGACAGATAATCGCCTCCGCATCGCCTGCTTTCGGAGCGGAGCTTTGACGGGTTCCTGCATGACTCGCTGTCTCTTTTGTTCGCTCATGGGAGGGGATAGCGCCTTGACAGTGCATGGCCACTATAATAGAATTGCTTCGTGAGTCTTGTGCCAGTGGAGCCAAGCCCCGGAGCCACTGACGACACTCCGACGAGCAGTTCAATCTGGGAGGGAACTCGATGTCGGCCACATATACGCCGAAACCCGATGACATTGTCCGCAAGTGGTATGTCGTGGATGCTGCCGGGAAGCCCCTGGGTAGGCTCGCCACTGAGGTGGCCAGTATTCTGAAGGGCAAGCATAAGCCAATGTACACCCCTCATATGGATGTGGGCGACCACGTTATAGTGGTCAATGCTGACAAGGTAGTGCTCACCGGTAACAAGCTTCATACGAAGATACACTACTGGCACACCGGATATCCGGGTGGGATTCGTCAGATGACTTACGAGAAGTTCCTCGCGACCAAGCCGGTTCGTGTTGTGGAGAAGGCCGTCAAGGGCATGCTTCCACATACACGGCTGGGCCGCAAGATGGGACTCAAGCTCAAAGTATACGCGGGCCCCGAGCACCCGCATGCGGCGCAGAAACCTGAGCCGCTGGAAATAACGGTTTGATCCGGGCGAGGAAGGGGGATGGCTCTGTGGCGCAACCGCAGTTTTACGGAACAGGCAGACGCAAGTGCTCAGTCGCTCGCGTGTGGCTAGTGCCGGGAACAGGCAGGATTCTAGTCAACGAGAAGCCCGCAAACGAGTATTTTGGCCGTCGCACTCTTGAGCTGGTCGTGAATGGACCGTTCGAGGTGACGCAGACCGGCAGCAAGTACGATGCCGTTGTCCATGTATTCGGAGGCGGAGTGAGCGGGCAGGCGGGCGCCGTGCGGCACGGAATCGCCAGAGCGCTCGTTGAGGTCGATCCTGAACTCCGGTCGGCCCTTAAGAAGGCAGGCTACCTCACGCGTGACCCACGGATGAAAGAACGTCGCAAGTACGGTCTGAAGAAGGCGCGTAAGGCGCCTCAGTTCTCCAAGAGGTAAGCCGAGGGCGGATTACGGGATCATGTTACTGGCCAGGCGCCCGACAGGGGGGAGCCTGGCCAGATTGCTTTGTGTGCGCACATGCGGTTCCTTCCTGAAGATCAGGAGCCTCGAATATCATGCTATCACTGATAGCCTCGGCTGAACGGATGTGGGCGCGGCTTTGGCCTGCGATGTGTACACTACGAGGCCCTCAACTGCATCAGCCGCAGGTTCTGTGCTATGTACGCCCCCGGCGTTGGTTTTCCCATCGGCGATTGCTCGGACGCCTTTGCTGATTTCCACAGCGTCGGCAGGCGTTGGCGTGTTCGTTGTCTGCTTCTGCGTCTCCGTCACCTGCTCGTCCTCGGCACACTCTCTGGCTTCGAGCTGCGCTTTCCTCAGAGCCTCCTGCGCTTTCGCGCTTGATTCAGCTGCACTGCCAGCGCAAGTTGCAGCATATCCTAGGGATCGAACCGCCGTGCCCTCGTCGTGCCTTGCCCTGGCCTGCTGATAGACGCTCATGGAAGCGTCTGCGAGTTTCGCGAAAGAGGACGCTCCCACTAGGCCTTGCATGACACCGGGGACCATAAGGTTCATTCTGCGTATCCTCCCATCCTACGATTTGGTTCCCTGTAGTTTATCTCGGCAGCAAGGCGGTGCGGCTGAAGCCTCTGCGCTGAGGAAGCCGGCAAGGGGATGAGCCTCGACGTGGCCGGGCGTCCCGGCAAAGCGGGAGGTCAGATCACCTCCATATGACTTTGACATGCTCTATCATGGTCCAGACCGGCGCAGCCTGTGGGCCTGTGTCGGGCATGTAGAGCTCGCCTGGTTCAGCTTTCGCTCCTGAGCCTTGCGCCGGCAGCAAGCCGGATCGGGGGTCCTGCACCAAGATCACTGATGTGCTCCCGTCAGCCAGCGTATCTAGCAGATCCAGAAGCAGCTTTGCCTGAAGACTGTCCTTGAATGTCCCGCCTGGAGTGAGTGATGTGGCATCGACTGCTGTCGCGCTGCTCAGCACCACGACTAACTCCACGTCATCGCCGGCCTTGAACGCATTGAACTCCTGAACAAGCCATGGCCACGGCAGCGCGGGGCGGGATCCATCGATGGTTATGACATGCCGCCCGGGGGCGGAGCGAACTAGGCTCGCCAGGTTTTCACCTGGCTCAAGCGGCTTGGGCGTCTGAGGCCTATCAACCCGAGCAGGTGTGGCTGCAGGCGGCGATGCGGAAGACGCGCTCTGTGACGCGGAAGATGCGGACGGCGATGCAAGCGGTGGTGGAGGTGAAGGCATCTCAGACGACGACTCAGGTGGAGATGACCCGTCTTCGGCGATGTCCGGGGTGCTTACGCCTATCGCCGCGATGCTGTCGATGTACACGGTCCCGGCTCCCTGCATTTCGGGCCTGAACTCAACTAGGTAGACCTGTGTCAGCCACGCCGGTCCCACGAGTTCGGCAGGCAAGCTCGCCTGCACGTACCGCCAGCCTGTCCAGTGTATCCGCGGAAAGTCGATGGGCGACCGGCTTCCTGTCTCGTCTGCTACCGTTGCCCTGAGCCAGTGTCCGCATCCGTCTCCCCACACCCACATGCCTATGATACCTGTGCCCTCCGGCAGGGGAAGCGGTTCTGACGGCTTGAGATAGACCGCCCGAGTCTCTTCGGAGCTACCTAGGTCGTAGCTGAGCATGGCAGCCGGCCCAGACGGCGCGGGCGATGGCAGGCCGGGGAGTGCAAGGTCCAGTTCTGTGGCGGGCGGCGATGGGAAGGATAAGGCATGCTCTACGCCAGGAGACGAAGATGATGAAAGCCAGCTAGCCCAGCCTGGCGTGTCGGCGTTGTCGAAACCTTCAATCAGCGTGGGCGAGAACGTGAGCTCTGAGCCTGGTTCTGGGCTGGACCCGGGCGCGGGGCGCGGCGCCGGCTCGATGGCTCGCACTGCGAAGTAGACTGTGTTGCTGCGTTCCATGGCCAATTCGCTAGATGGATGCGGCTCGGCCCAGACTGCAGCGACTTCGATCTCGAATCGTCCGGGAGATTGGGGGAACAGAGTGGCTGTGAGCGTGTCGGGCGAAACCGCCCAGACTTCGTACTCGAGGCTTGCCAGATCCCGTCCGCGAAGGGATTTCGGTGGAATCACATTCCACCTCACTTCAACTGTGCCGAGAGCGCCTGGATCGATCACTCGCATTGCGCTGTCGTAGAGTCGGGCCGACAGCAGGACTTGGGCGCCTGCTTCGACTCGCAGATCTTGCTCGACTAGGTGCGCCGGACCGCCCTGAACCGCGGCCGCAATAGATGGGCGATCGCCCAGATGGACCTGGCCTGCGGGCACGTCCGCCGATATCGACAGGAATGCGATGTCGAGCTCGTCGCTGGCTTCGCAATCGGCGCTTGGCAGAACCGACTGTACGCCCACTACATACGGCACCGGTCTTTGTGATGCGCCTGAGGGCCGATTGGCCAAGACTGTCGTGCCCGAAAACGGATCGCGAACGACTGCCGAAGAGGATCCGCCTCCGTCCAGGTTCAGAGCGTTCCAGGCACCGAGCGAGCGCATGAGTGCTGCCAGCTCGCCCAGAGTCAGTCCACGCGCCGCTGACTGGCGACCGTCCGCCACCACCAGCAGCAGAGTCCTGCCGTCCTGGGTGAGCCCGGCTGCGCTTCGCGGCGCAGCGAATATCGACTGGATGCCGGTATGCCTCCACAGATCGGACGGGGCGGTGCCGTCGTGCAGTAGCACTGGCTTGCCGGAGAATGCCGCAGTGATGTCGCCGCCGTCGGGACGCAATTGCCCCGAGATCTCCACTGTGTCCCCTGCCGAGAGCGACGCGGCGGAAGTGGCTGCGCTGCCCCTTACGGCCAGATACACGAGATCTGCCGGCTCAGGGGATGGCTCGGGCGTCGAGGCGAGTGTGGGGCGAGGCCACCCGGTGATACGCGATTCGACAATGCCGCCTCGGATGGCGAGGCATGTTACACCGCTGCTTGGCGGCCTGCGCTGCCATGACCATTCGCCGGTGTAGAGCACTGCCCCATCGGCCGGCACGGAGACCTCATTCACTGCCGAGATCGGTATGGTGAGTCCGCCGGGCCCGATGAGCTGACCGGACCAGGTCCAGCTGCCCAGGATCCCCATGTCGCCCAGTATGGCCAGGGACGCGAAGTCTCTATCATTGCGGGGCGAACGGACCATCCGACCATCTGCAACGAGCAGCGAAAGGGGCGCGCCGGTGACGCCGGCATCGAAGAAGTCGCCGTTGATCGCGGCCACCAAGCCGGCCGTCTCGGCGATTTCTGTGGCTTTCGCGGGCGATGTGAGCACACCGCCGGCCAGAGCGGGGCCCACCGCAACGTAAGGGCAGGTCAGGTCGATCCGGATGATGGATAGGCCCACCCAACCGGCCGCGGTCAGGGCGTTGCGCCTTTCGAAGGAGACGCCCCGTGCAAGCGGGATTGACAGCGACCGAGAGAGCAGC
Source organism: uncultured Clostridia bacterium (assembly GCA_964471415.1). Taxonomy (GTDB): domain Bacteria; phylum Bacillota; class DTU025; order DTU025; family DTU025; genus UBA5389. Next base: position 4,830 of record CAYYHF010000024.1, read on the forward strand.
TCATCAGCCACACCCGCCGGGGCGGACCTTACGGGGCCCGCGGCGGCCAGGATAGCCAGCGCAAGGAGAATCGTAGTGACGATGACCGCGATGACCGCGCGCATCGGCGGCCCTGCGGCAGTTGCGTGTCTTGTTTCATCAGCATATCGGAATCGCATCATATCACACCCGAGTCACACTACCAAGTCGCGGCGCGGCGCGGCGCATTGCGATCTCGCCGCCATCTTATCAGCGGGCGTAGCTGGGCTTGCGCCGCTCCAGGAAGGCGGACATTCCCTCTTTGGGATCGCCGGTCTCGAAACACTTGCCAAACTCCAACGCCTCGCGTTCGTATGCTTTGCTGCACGTGACCATTACTTGCTTGGCTCGCGCCAGAGCCACGGGGCTGCGAGATGCCAGCTCAGCGGCGATCTCGCGCGCTCGCGCCATCAAAGATTCCCGGGAAGTCACTTCCGACACCAGACCCATAGACAGCGCATCGGCCGCGTTGACTTGCTTTCCGGTGAGGATGAGGTATGCTGCCCGGGAGTGCCCAACAATGGCCGGGAGGCGCACACTGCCTCCGAAGCCGGTGATGATGCCCAGCCCCGTCTCGGGCTGGGCGAATCGGGCGTTCTCTGCGGCTATCCTGATATCGCACGCTAGGGCCAGTTCGCATCCTCCGCCCAGCGCATAGCCGTTGACGGCGGCTATCACCGGCACGGGCAGTTCCTCGATGGCGCGGAATACGGCTTGCCCCCGATGGGCAAAGGCTACTGCCTCATCCGGGCTGAGATCGCGCATTTCGGCGATATCCGCTCCGGCTACGAAGGCCTTCTCCCCATCGCCGGTGATGATCACAGCCCGACAGTCCGCGTTGGTTCGCACTTCGTCCAGCGCGGAGTGGAGCTCGGCCAGGACCGCGCTGTTTAGGGCGTTGAGCGCGGACGGCCTGGATATGGTGATGAGCGCGGTGTGATCTTCGAAAGTTAGCCTGATGCTGTCATACTTCAAGAACTGCGCCTCCTCTCAGCAGGTCCGCCTGCTAAGCGCCTGCCGGTGTAGTACTGGTCTGGGGCTGGCCTAGTACTTGTAGAACCCCTGCCCGGCCTTGCGGCCCAGCCTGCCGGCGGCCACCATGCGGCGCAGAAGCGGGCACGGTCGGTACTTGGGATCGCCTGTCTCCGCTACCATGACCTCCAGAATCGATACCACAGTATCCAGGCCGATCAGGTCAGCCAGAGCCAGGGGACCTAAGGGGTGGTTAAGCCCGAGCCTTGCGCAGGTATCGATGCCTTCGGCTGTGGATATCCCCTCCATGAAGGCAAAGGCTGCTTCGTTGATCATGGGGATGGCGATTCTGTTGACTACGAACGCTGCCGAGTCTGATACCACCACCGGTTCTTTGCCCATCATCCGGGCTAGTTCCACAATGGTATCGCAAACCGAATCAGACGTCTCCAGGCCGCGAACTACCTCCACCAGCTGCATCACGGGAACAGGGTTCATGAAGTGCATCCCGATGAATCTGTCGGGCCGGCGCGAATCGCGAGCCATCGATGTGATGGAAATCGAGGAAGTGTTGGACGCGAATATGACTTCGGGAGGGCAGATGTCGGCGAGCTTTCCCCAGAGCTCGGATTTCGCGGCCGGATCTTCGGCGATGGCCTCGATCACCAGATCCGCGCCGCAAGCCGCAGCCTGAAGATCAGGCGCCGTGGCGATCCGCGAGAGGATGGAGTCTTTCCGGTCTGCTGCCATACGTCCCTTGTCCACCAATCTGCCCAGGGATTTGGATATCCGTGCCAGGCCTCGCTGTGCGTAGTCCATGGAAATATCGGTGAGAGTCACGTTGATTTCAGCCTGCGCAGCCACCTGCGCGATGCCGGCGCCCATCTGCCCGGCTCCCACAACCAGGATTCTGCTGATCGACATATCGCACCCGCCTCCTCACGCATCTATGCATCTTTTACTTCTATAACTCCTGTTTGACTCCTCCCGCCGGGCGGAGCAGGAAAACAGGATTGGATGATGGAATACGTAGTCAGCTGTGCTAGTCTGGGAGGGACCGTTGTGGGAAGATACTTGTTTACAGGAGGCAAGGTATACACGGCATCAGGGCGCAGGCCGTTTTGCCAGGCTATTGCGTGTGTAGGAAAGCGGGTCATCGCGGTTGGGTCGGAGTCGGAAGCGGCGATGTGGGCAGACGACAGTTTCGAGAAGATCGATCTTGCAGGACGGGCTCTCGTTCCTGCGTTCACGGACTCGCATATCCACCTCATGCATTATGCCCTCAGCCTGGCCAGTATCGATCTGGACGGGGCTACGGGCCCTGAGGAAGTGGCGGCGCGTGTGGGGCGGGCGGCGGAAAATGCCAGGCCCGGATCGTGGATACTGGGTCAGGGATGGAACAAGAACGCATGGCCCGGAGGCGGTCTGCCCGACCGGTCGTATCTGGACGCTGTCAGTCAGCGTAACCCGGTCGCCCTGTTTAGCAAGGACCTCCACTCTCTGTGGGTGAATACGGCCGCGTTGCGTATCGCCGGAATCGGCCTCGACACGCCGAGCCCCGAAGGCGGAGAGATCGCAAGAGATGAGGATACGCGCCAGGCCACAGGGATACTCAAGGAATCGGCGACTTCCCTTGTCAGCCGCGTGATTCCCGAGCCCGCTTGCGATGCGCTCGCAACGGCGATGGAACGCGCCCAATCCGAGCTGCACAAGCTGGGGATTGGGGCCGTGCACAACATGGACGGCGCCTCGTCGTTTGAGGCGCTACAGATGTTGAAGAACACCGGGCGGCTGAAGCTTCGGGTTACGCAGTGCATAGCCGCGGAGAACCTGGACGATGCCATCGATCTTGGTCTTTCGAGCGGCTTTGGAGACGATTGGCTTCGCGTGGGCCCGCTCAAGGCGTTCGCTGATGGCGCTCTCGGATCGCAGACGGCTCACCTGCTCCGTGCGTACGAGGGGAACTCCGGGAACATGGGCATGGCTGTGGCGTCCAAAGAGGAGATAGCCGAAGTGGTGGGCAAGGCCGTGCTTGCCGGCATATCCTGCGCCATACACGCAATCGGCGACCGGGCCAACCGGGACGTGCTGGACATATTCCAGTCTGTGAAGACTGAAAGCGGAGAGCGGAGGCTGCGCCACCGGATCGAACACGCCCAACTGCTACACCCTGAAGACCTGCGACGGTTCGCGGACCTCGGGGTAGTGGCGTCTATGCAGCCGGTGCATATACTGACTGACATACCAGTGGCGGAGAAGCATTGGGGTCGGCGCAGCAGATGGGCTTACGCCTTCCGGAGCCTGTCCAAGAGCGGCGCAATGCTGGCCTTCGGGTCGGATGCGCCTGTTGAGACCCCCGATCCCATCCGAGGTATCTATGCCGCTGTGGCCAGGAGGCAAGTCGACGCCGCATCCGATTCGGGATGGTATCCTGAAGAGCGCCTTACAGTCGAGGAGACGATCAGAGCCTACACAGCCGGAGCGGCCATGGCGTCAGCCGACGAGCTCGCCAGGGGCACTTTGGCCCGCGGGTCGTTCGCGGACATGGCCATCCTGTCGCGCGATATCTTCTCGACCCCTGCTGCTGAGATCCTCGATACGCGCGTTGAGGCGACCATGATAGGCGGGCAGTTCGTGTTCAGAGAGGGCATATGAGAGGAAGGGGAGGTTGACTTGAGAAAATCGGTCTTGTGGGCTTTCGCCTTTTCGTTGGCCGCTGCGCTCATTGTGTGCCTTGCGGTTCCATCGGGTCCGCACGTTGCCGTTGCATCTGACGGTTACGATGTGATCACGGCGGAACCTGCGATGCATGTGGGCATGCATGTGGTGTTCGAGCGCACCCTGGCGCGCGCCTCTACCGGCAACAAGTGGCACATAACGGTGCAGTCGGTCAACTACCCCAAGTGGGTCGAGATCAGCTGGGTGTGGCCGAAATCCGATGGGACACTTCCCGCTCCCACCACGAGACGCATCAACGGGCTCGAACGAGGCCGCACTTTCGGCCCCATATTCGGGCTGAACGATCCGCCGGAAACGGATTCCACGGCCCCGTGGGTGTCGCGGGAGGTTCTGCGCGAACTGCGCACCGGCAAGGTGGCCTACAACTTCAAGATGGGAAGCGTCAGCCTCACAGGAGTGCTGGCCGGCGACTTGAGGGTTGACGAGGAAGTGCTGTTTCCGGTGGAGCTCAACGGGAAAAGGGTGTTCCTGCCCGCCTACAAGTGCGGCCGGGGCCAGTTGATCATCTGGAACAACATGCAGAACCCGCTGGTGCTGGAATATAGGCCGGTCGGTTTGCCCCTGATCACCGGGGTGTTCGGCTGGAAGACGGAGTCGATATCCATCCGGGGAGAGGTATAGATGACGCAACAACCCAGCGCGCATCGCCCGGGCGCATCGCGGCCGCGTCGACGATGCCCGGGCGATGCTGTAGGCCCCTGCCTCATGCAGCTCAGTATTCTTCGTCCGATGCGTTCACGATAGTCGAGTCGTCTACGCAGTTCTCAAAGCCGCAGTTGGGGCAGATCATGCATCCCGTTGCGTCCGTTTGGTCCGCCTGGTCGCCGGCGGGATACATCATTCCGCATTGGGTGCACTTGAAGCTGGCAGACGTATTGGACCCGGTGGACGTGAGTTTCCGACTCGGAGTCCTGCCTCTTGGTTTCACGTTTTATCCCTCCCCGAAATCGCGAGATGATCATGGGCGCTTGGCGCTGTAGCTAGTATGCTCAGGAGGCGGGTGTGAGATGTGCCGGCTATCGATGTGAGCGGGTTGACGAAGATATTCGAAGTGCGCGAGAAGGCCGCGGGCTTGGCGGGGAGTCTGCGTTCGATCCTCTCGCCGTGTGTGCGCGAGGTCCAGGCGGTGAGCGGGGTATCTTTCCAAGTGGACGAAGGGGAGATGCTGGCGTTCATCGGCCCCAACGGCGCGGGCAAGTCAACCACCATCAAGATGCTCACTGGAATACTCTACCCCACTGCAGGACGGGCAATGGTGCTGGGCACCACTCCGTGGGAGAACAGGCAGCGACTGGCGGGCAAGATCGGTTGCGTGTTCGGGCAGCGATCGCAACTGTGGTACCATCTGCCGCCGTGCGACACGTTCGAACTGCTGGCGCACGTGTACGAGATTCCAAAGCACATCTACCGCGACCGGCTCGACATGCTGGTGGATCGATTTGAGCTGGGCGAGTTCATGCGTACGCCGGTGCGTAAGCTCTCACTGGGCCAGCGCACAAGGTGCGAGATCGCGGCATCCCTGCTGCATGGGCCGAGGGTGCTGTTTCTGGACGAACCCACGATCGGCCTGGACGTGGTAGCCAAGCGCGCTATCCGAGAGCTGATCCTGCAGATGAACCGGGAAGAGGGAGTCACAGTCTTCCTCACATCGCACGATGTGGGCGATATGGAGGAGCTGTGTAGGCGCGTGATAATCATAAACCACGGCCAGATGATCCTGGATACGTCCGTGTCGGCTCTCAGACGCGACTACCTGCGCTTTAAGGTCGTGCGAGTGCGGCTTGCCGATCCCATCGATAAGTTTGAGATGAGGGGCGTCACAGTCGCTAAGCACAAGCAGACCAACTTGAAGCTGTCGGTGGACACTGACGCGACCTCAATCGACGATGTCCTGACCGAGCTGATGCGCTGTGCGCGGATCGCCGACATCACCATCTCCGATCCCCCTACCGAGCAGGTCATCGCGGACATCTATGGACGCGGGGCATCGCAGGCTTTGTGAGGCAGGTGAACGCTGTGAACGCGGCTAACGGGGCGACTGGGGCGAGCAGGGCGATTGCAAAATACTTTCATGTTGCGCGCGTGAGCATACGGGCGCGCACCGCCTACCTAGCCGATTTCCTGCTGGGCTCGGTGTTTTACGCGCTGATTCTGTATGTGTTTGTGCAGCTGTGGTCGGTTCTCGGGCGTACCCGCGGCTTTTCAGTCGAAAGTTTCGGGCCTCGCGAACTAGTGTGGTATCTGATGGCCAGCGAAGCCATTATGCTGGGGCGCGCCCGATTCGAGCAGGAGACTGACGAAGAGGTGAAGACCGGCGCCATAGCCTACTATCTGAACAAGCCATACCGCTACGTCCTGTTCAAACTGGCATCCTATTCGGGAGAGACTGCGCTTAAGATGGCGTTGAATATTGCGATCGGCGCGACCGTGGCCCTTGCGGCAGTGGGACCCATCCGTGTAAGCGCGGCGCATCTGCTGGCAGCGCTGGTATGCGCGGCGATGGCTCTGACACTCAACTTCTTCATTGGCATGGCCCTGAGTCTCTGCGCGTTCTGGGTGGAGGACACGACCCCGTTCTTCTGGATATACGGGAAGCTCCTTTTCGTCTTGGGCGGGCTGTTCGCGCCCATGGAGATCTATCCGGCCGCCTTGGCGCGAGCGGCCCGGGCTACTCCCCTAAACTACGTGTTGTATGCGCCGGCGCGCCTGTTTGTCCGGTTTGACGCGGGCTTCTTCGTGGATGCTCTGACGATGCAGGCCGTATGGATCGCGGTCATGGCTCTTGTAGTCATGGGGCTATACAGCATGGGGGTGAGGCGACTCAATGTCAACGGCGGGTAGGGAAGCCGGTAGGTCAGAGGGAAGGACAGCGGGCATGACAGCTATGGGCAGAGCCGCGCGGGCGATTGGATTCGTGTGGGAGCACTTCAAGTTCAACCTGGCCTCGGCCATGGACTACAAGTGGAGCTTTATCTCGCAGGTCGTGTTCATGGTGCTCAACGATTTTCTGCTGCTCTTCTTCTGGTGGCTGATCTTCGGAAAAGTGCAAGAGATCGGGGGCTGGACTTTCGCCGATGTCATCACGATGCACGCAGTGATGGCTGCAGCTTACGGGCTGAGTGTATCGGTATTCGGCAACGTTGGCCGCCTGGCGCGGATCATAGCCGAAGGGCAGCTCGACTACTACCTGCTGCTGCCGCGCAACCCGTTGCTTCACGCGCTCGTGAGCCGGTCTGATATCTCGGGCCTAGGGGACGCGGCTTTCGGCTTGGCGGCTCTGTGCCTGTTCACCCCGGTCACCTGGGGCAGGCTCGCTCTCTTTGTCGCGGTGTCGCTGGCTGCATGCGCTGTATATACCTGTTTTGCAGTCATCGCGGGCAGCATCGCGTTTTTCATAGGAAACGCCCAGACCATAAGCATGCAATGGCTCGGGGCATTGATCACGTTCGGAGGATACCCCGACTCAATCTTCAAAGGCTTGGTCCGGGCGGTGCTCTACTCGGTAATACCTGTGGGTTTCGTAGTCTACTTGCCCGTCTCCCTGCTGCGCAGCTTCAGCGTTGCCCACTTCGCGGGCTTGGCGGCCTTCACTGCCGCGATTGCGTGGGTCGCGATTCGCGTCTTCGCCGCCGGCCTGAGGCGCTACGAATCGGGCAACCTGGTGTCGGCCAGGACATAGAACGCGCGAGCGGCAGCAGGCGCGCGATCAATGACGGTCCGCCGAAGCGGCCATGGCAGCAGCGGCAGTAGCAGCGGACGCTGCCGCGTGTGCATCCTGATCATTGCTTTCGACTGCCTTTGACACTATGGCAGCGGCCATCGAGATCGCGCGGGGCAGCTTGTCGGGGCGTCTGCCGCCTCCCTGAGCTATTTGGCGCGTGCCGCCGCCCTTACCCTCGACTTCGGGCAACACTTCCCGGAGGATTTTGGACACGTCGATGGACACATCGTGGGATTTCTCGAACACTACATGCGCGGATTCGCCGTTGGACGAGCCCAGGAGGGCCACGGCGCGCGGGTGCTCGCAGATCTTGTGCGCCAGCATCTTGAGGTAGCCCAGATCGTGCCCATCGTTGGATGCCCACGATACCACGCGGATGCCGGACTGGCCCGCAGGCTGCGCCTCATCGTACATCGCCGCAGCCTGGTACTGATGGAGCTCCTTTTGCGCCTGCTCCAGACGCCGCCCGGTATCGCGAACCTGAGTTTGCAGGCGACCCACTGATTCCGGCAGGTCGCGCCCGTGCACCGAGAGCATCGCGGCTGTTTCATGTACTGTTCGATTCTTCCACCGGTAGTCGGCGAGGGCGCGCCGACCGCACACGAACTCCACGCGGGTGATGCCGCGGATGCGTTCGGCGCGGGTAATCTTGATCATGCCCACCTCGCCGGTGGCGCGGGCGTGCGTGCCGCCGCAGGGAGTGAGGTCGAAACCATCGATGTCGATCAGGCGGATGTTCTCCGTTCTGGTCGGCAGTTTGCGCAAGCGAGATGGATCGATGGCGCTATCGGCGGCATCGCGGTCCCAGAACGTGGATCTGATGGGCCTGTTCTGGAAAACGACTTCGCACGCAAGACGTTCAGCCGCCGCCAACTGGTCGCGACTTATGTCAGGAGCGTTGAGGTCGATGGTCACGTATTCGTCTCCCAAGTGGAAACTGACAGTCTCTAAGCCGAAGAGACTTGCGAATGCGCCGGACAGGATGTGCTGCCCGCTGTGCTGCTGGATGTGGTCGAATCTGCGCTCAATGTCGATCCGGCCCGATGCAGGGCCCTGCCCAATGGCTGTTGAAGTGATATGAACGATCTCTTTGCCCCTCTCGATCACATCAACCACATCGGCTCCGGCCAAAGTGCCGCGATCGGACGGCTGGCCGCCGGAGTTTGGGTAGAATGCGGTAGCATCAGTGACAACCTCATACAGAGGGGCTGAATGGGAGTTCCGCATGACGGACTCGCAGCGGAGGACTTGGCATGCGAAGTCTCTGAGGTAGGGGTCATCGTAATACAGCCTTCTGGTAGGCACTGTTCGAATTCGCCTCCTCAAGCTCTTTTCGAGCTGCGGTTGCGCATAGGTACTTCTACTGTGGGGCGGTATTCCCTCTTCAAAACAAGGGGTGGTTTTTTGTGGCGCAAGACTACTTGACCCTGCGCGGCCCGGGACGCGCAGAGATCATCGTCAAAAAAAGCAAGTTCATCGCTACGGCAAAGCCGGTCGCAGCCGAGGACGAGGCGCAAGGATTCGTGGACGAGGTCCGCCGGGAGTTCTGGGACGCCACCCATAATGTATATGCGTTCGTCATCGGCGATCACAACGAGACGGCCCGTTCCAGCGACGATGGCGAACCATCGGGCACGGCCGGGCGTCCTACGCTGGAGGTGATCCGCCGCGAGGGACTACGATACTCGGCGGTCGTGGTCACCCGCTACTTCGGGGGAACTCTGCTCGGGGCGGGCGGCCTGATCAGAGCGTATGGCGCCGCGGCCCGCGAGGGGCTACACGCGGCGGGAATCGCCCGGGCACGGTCCATGCGCGAGGTTCGTTTCGATATAGAATACCCAATGCTAGGCAAGATCCAAAACCGCCTGGCCGAGGCGGGTATCGACATCGTGGAAGTCGACTACGCCGAGAACGTGACGATGGTGGTCATGGTTCCATCGGACGATTTCGATCTGTTTGCAGGTGCCATGACCGAATTGCTATCGGGGGCTTTCGAACCGCAAATGGGCGGGGAGCGCCTGGCGTTGGTCGAGCCGTGACCCTGTGGGCGCGGCGATCTTGCTGAACCGCCCTGCCTGCATGCTATGTCTTGCGTCCCAACCTCTGTATGCAACGGGCGATCACCGATACGCCGTTGCCGCGCCGCGACACCGTCCCCGAAACGATCAGGGCGGCGCTTCCATATATCAAGGCCCCGTACTTCTGATATATGCCTTCGAACACCGTCACGTCCGTGAGGCCCAGTTCGTCTTCTAAAGACAGAAACACCACCGTCTTGCCGCTTCTTGTGGGAGGCCTGTGGGGCCGCACTACGAGGCCGGCTGTGCGCACTGCCTGACCGTGTCGCGCATCGGCGACTTCGCGGGATGTGAGAACCCCTCCGCGGGCCAGCGCCGGCCGGAAGAACTCCATGGCGTGACGCGATGCGCAAAACCCCAGGACCGACATCTCGTGTTTGAACTTCTCGACTTCGGTGAAGTCGGGCATCTCGCGCCCCACATGTGTTCCATACGCTTCTGGCGGTTCTAAGGTTCCCGCCAGCGCGGCCTGCCCCGACTCGCGGGCGGCGTTGCCGGCGGCGCGGTGTGCGGCGGCATCATCGGCCAGACGGCCCAGACGCCAGGCGAGCGCTCGGCGGTTGGGTTCCACTGAATCGAAAGCCCCGGCGAGTACGAGGTTTTGGACAATGTCGCGCGGAATTTCGACCCGGCAGAGGAAGTCTGACGCTGACCGGAAAGGCCCGCTTGCAGGTCCGTCTACACGTCCGCCTGCAGGTCCCGCCCCTTCGCGCGCCGCCAGGATCCGACAGATCGCGTCTTTTGATATGCCTTTAACCTGCATGAGGCCAACGCGGATCGCAAGGCCCGCGGTTTCGCCCGCAGCTTTCGCTGCATTCGTTCGGGCCGCTTCCCGTGCCGATTCGGTCGCTGCCAGTGTCTCCACCGAATACTTCTCCTCGCTGCGGTTGATGTCGAGGGGCAGCGCCCGCACACCGCGGCGCTTTGCCTCCACCAGCAGCGTGCGGGGCGAGTAGAACCCCACGGGCTGGGCGCTTAGGATCGCGGCGTAGAAGTGGGCGGGGTAGTGGCGCACCATGTATGCCGTGCGGTAGGCGGTGTCGGCGAATGCGGCGGCATGCGCCTCGCAGAAGCCGTAGCCGGCGTAGCCCACTATGTAGGAGAAGACTGTTTCGGCCGTTTTGGGGCCGGCGCCGCCCGCGACTGCCTTGGCCACGAAATGGCGGCCGATCTCCTCCATCTCGCGCATGGAGCGGAAATGCGTCATCACCTTGCGCAGGCGGTCGGCTTCGCCCGGGGTGAAACCGGCTATGGTCGTGGCGATCTGGATCACCTGCTCCTGATAGAGGACGACTCCGTATGTCTTGTCGAGAATCGGGGCCAGCCTGGGATCTACGTAGCTGATCTCCTCATCGCCGCGGCGGCGCGCGATAAACGGCTCCACCATATTGCCCTGGATCGGCCCCGGCCGAATCAGGGCAACGCTTGCCACGATGTCTTCGAAGCTGTCGGCGCCGAGGCGTGTTTGTAGGGCGCGCTGGGCCGGGCTTTCCAGCTGGAACACGCCGATGGTTTCACCTGCGTTGAGCATCTCGTACGTGGCCCGATCGCCGTGGGGAATACGGTCGAAGTCGAAGCCGGGGTCGGCGCCGCCGCCGCTGGCCGGGCTACTGCCGCGAACCATGTCCACGGCGTGTTCCACAGCTCCGAGCGTGCGCAGGGAGAGCAGGTCCAGCTTGATCAGGCCCAGGTCTTCGATGGTGTCTTTGTCGAACTGGGTGATGGTAACGCCCTTGGCGGCTGTCTGCAACGGGGTGACGCAGGTGAGGGGCTCGCTTGAGATGACCAGCCCGCCCAGGTGGGTGCCGATGTGGCGAGGGTAGCCTGCGACCGACTCTGCCAGGGTGAGGAGGAGCTCGTATTTCCACGCGGATATGCTGGAGTCGCGCATCTCGGGGTATCGGCTGAAAGCCGTGCGGACCGCGTCCGCCGGGACATGGGGCAGGATCTTGGCCAGGCGATCGATGTCGGCTTGTGGAAACCCGAGGGCGCGACCGAAGTCGCGTACGGCCGACCTGCCCTGGAAGGTGTTGAATGTGCAGACCGATGCAACGTGTCCTTCGCCGTAGCGCCGGTATACGTAACGCGCCACATCATCGCGCAGCTCGGACTCGAAGTCGATGTCGATGTCGGGCTTTTGGGCGCGTTCCAAGCTCATGAATCTCTCGAAGAGCAGCCCGCGGGCTATCGAGTCCACATTGGTCAAGCGGAGGCAATATGCCACGGCAGAATCGGCCGCGGATCCGCGCCCAGCGTAGCGGATGCCCTGCGAACGGGCCCAGCGGGCAATATCCCACACGACGAGGAAGTAGTCTTCGAAGCCCAGGGCGGTTATGATGCTGAGTTCGTGGTCTAGCCTGGATTGGACCGCCTGGGAGATGCGGCCGTACCGCTGGGCGGCGCCCTGCATCGTAAGGCGCCTGAGGAGGGCGGCGGCGGATCCGCCGGCTGGGGTTGGGCTGCCGACAGGGCCGCTGCCCCAGTCGCCGGGCGAGGCTTGATACTTCGGGAACAGGCGGCGCGATAGATCCAGGCCTGGCGAGCATCTGTTGGCTATCGCAAGAGTATTGGCAATGGCCTCGGGATATCTGACGAACAACTCGCCCATTTCCTCTGCGGACTTCAGGTAGTTCTCGGCGTTCACGCGCCGCTCGGGATGTATATCGTCAAGGGTGGTGAGGGTCCGGATGCATGTTAACGCATCGTGCACCTCGAACCGCGACTTCTCTGCATAGTGCACGTTGTTGGTCGCGACCAAGCCAAGGCCGGCCTCGGAGGCCAGTTCGGCCAGGGAGGCGTTAAACGCCGATGCGCCCGGCGTCAGTGTGTGCTGCAACTCGATGTAGAAGTTCGAGCGCCCGAATATGGAGGCGAGTTCGTTGGCTGCCGCTAAGGCCTCGGCGAACCTGCCGGCGGCGACTAGGGAGGCGATTCGACCGCGGCGGCAGCCCGACAGTGCGATTATGCGGCCGGAATGCCGCCGCAGTATTTCCAAGGAGGCATGGGGAGCAAGACGGGGTGAGGACGCGTAGGCGTCAGTCAATATGCGGCAGATGTTCGAATAGCCGCAGGCATCGGCGGCAAGCAGGGTAAGGTGGCAGATGGGATGGCTGGGGGCGCGATCGGCGCGGGCGGCGCGGGCAATGGCGCCGCTGTTGCTGCGGCCTTCGTGAGTTTCGGATTTTCCGTGGTTTACTGTCAGCTCTGTGCCGCATATCGGCTTGATTCCATGCTCGGCGGCGGTTTTCGTCAGTTCCACCATGGCGCTGACGTTGTTATGGTCGGTTATGGCTATGGCGGGCATCCCTAAGGATGCGGCTTTGGCGACCAGGCTTGTGCAGGTGTCCGCGCCATCGAGGAAGGAATACTGGGAATGGACGTGGAGATGGACGAAGTCTTTCATATGCT
>CAYYHF010000025.1:0-17263 GCA_964471415.1 uncultured Clostridia bacterium
TGGCGCCCGCATTGCGCAGCAAGTTCTTCCCACACGCGAGCCCCAGCTACAAGGCGCGGGCCGTAACATGACGTTGACGACCGTAGCCCGGGATCGCGCAAGAGGGGGAAAAGGAAGGCTATGCCGCGGCATAGCCAACCATATCCACCTCCATCCGCGCGCCTGCCGGCTGGGATTGCTAGCGAGAGATAGCAGCGTCAAACAACGCCTACATACGCGGGGACACTCCTGCAATGACCCTGTAGTAGCAGATGCTGGAATTGCGTTCCGCCAACTCGGCTATTGAATACCCGAATCGCATTCTAAAATCCCGGCCGTCCCGACTACACTGCAGTCAGCGATGGTATTTGACGTTCACTCGGATATGGTCGAGAGGGTGTTTTGGGGAACCAAGTTTCTGTGTTACAGCGTTACGATTCAGGATATGGAGGCCGCTGTGCGAGAAGTCGAACGGCAGATCGGGTAGTTGATGATCCAGAGCCAGACAGACGAAGCAGGCAGCGGCTACATCGGAAGCCTGACACCTTGTGAATGCGGCGGCATGATGCGTTGCATCGGTGATCGCAGCCGTACGATAGCAACGTGGTACGAACGGATGACCCTGAAAAGCGCTTACCATCGGTGCGATGGGTGCGGGGCCTCTCTGCGCGCGTTCTGCGGAAAATCCACCATTGACAACCGCCTCTATTCGTGATATCTCTTTTAGCAAGGTACCTGGATCACCTGACAACTGAATCGTGTGCAAATGCAAAGACGTTGAAGGGGAAGATCGTCGCAGCCAAAGCTTCCCATAGCGAGCGGGGGAGAGTGCAAGCCCTGCGGGAGGAATGCGACGAGTGGGCCCCGGAGTTGCAGGCCGAACAGCCAGCGCAGGCAGAAACCACAGTCCACCGTAGCGTAGTACGGACGATGTCGGTATCGGTAGTGTGGTTTGAGGTGGTGGCGCGCGCTGCTCAGTAGGCCGAGCCGGAAGCCTCCGTTATCGGGCAGGGGCATCGCCTCCGCGTCAGGACGCGTTCGCGCATACGCGCAGCGCCGATAGTTGCGCCTGACGCGCTGCCGGTAGGCGGCAGGCCGTGCTCTGAAATGAGAAGGGCAGTTTCTCTGCCCTACTAGGGTGGCACCACGAGTGTATAGCTCGTCCCTTGCGGACGAGCTTTTTGTGTCCCGCCCCACATGACAGAGTATCCAGCCTGAGCACTACCGGCAAGCGGACGGCGCCTGTCATCTGCCCGACCTTGAGCGTCTCTGCCACACAAGTCACAGCAACCAGCAGACGGAAGCGGCGCCCATGCATGCGGCCGGTGCGTTGGGCGCGCGCTCCAGGAACCCATGATCTCAAGCATAAGGAGGCAATCACAATGAAGGCGCGTCCATTTAGGCTCAGGCTCAATCACAAGCGCGCTCTGCCGGTCCTCGTCGCGTTCGCAACGCTCGCCACGCTCATGGGGTTCGCGACATTCTCCGGCGCAGGCTTTGTACACAGCGCCGCCAGTCTTCCCCCCATCAAGATCGGAGCGGCGGGGCCGTATTCAGGCGACCTTTCCAAGATCGGACTGGACGGTCTGAACGCCATCAAAATGGCTGTCGAGGAGGCTAACGCCGCAGGCGGTGTGCACGGCAGGAAGATCGAGATCGTGGAAGCGGACGATGCCGGCGATTCGTCCAAGGCCATACTGGTCGCGGAGAAGCTGGCCATGGACCGCGCGGTGCTCGGAGTCGTAGGCCCCATGAACAGCTCAACAGTGGAGGCCGCGCTTCCCACCTACCAGCGGGCAGGCCTGGCCATCATCAGCCAGTCCGCCACCAAGCCATCGCTGACGGAGACGGGTTACAAGGTCATGCACAGGATATGCCCGCGCGACGATGCACAGGGACCTGCGTCAGCCAAGTTCATCGTCGAAGTCCTAAAGGCCAAGAATGTCTACATCATCGACGACAAGACCGCCTACGGCCAGGGGCTGTCAGACGAGGTGGAAGCGGCGCTCAAGGCCGCCGGCATAAAGCCCGTCCGCAGTCAGATCACCTTGGAAGACAGGGACTTCTCCCCTATTCTCACTCGCGTTAAGGCCGCCAAGCCGGACCTGCTCTATCTGGGGTTGGCCAACCCGGCACAGGCTGCCGCCATCATCAAGCAGGCGGCTGGGCTCGGAATCTCCGTCAAGTTCATGGGCGGAGACGGCCTCAAGGAGAAAGACCAGCTGATCGCGGGTTCTGCCGGGCTTGCGGAGGGCATGTACGTGACCACGATCGGCCGCGACATCACAGAAGTGCCCGAGGCGGCGGAGTTCATCCGCAAGTTTGAAGGCAAGTACGGCGCCATGAGCGTGTTCTCCGGGCAGACTTACGAAGCCGCCAACATATTGATAGACGCCATGCGCCGCGCGTCCGCCGACCCGTCCAAGTTGACCCGGGCCAATGTGATGGCGGCTCTGGGCAAGACGGCAGGCTACAAGGGTATCCTCGGCTTCCCAATAAGCTTCGATTCCAAGGGCGATGTGATCGGGGCCGGCATCTACGTCTATCAGGTAAAGGGCGACGATTTCGTTCTGGTTCGTTAGCATCGGCCGGCGCCTGCGCACCGGCGGCTCGAATCTTCCCAGGGCAACGAGGTGTGATGAATGGACCTATTCCTAATGCAGATACCGCAACAGATTGTGAACGGGGTTACGCTGGGCAGTGTCTACGCTCTGCTGGCGCTGGGCTACTCTATGGTATATGGAGTGCTCAAGATGCTCAACTTCGCCCACGGCAGTGTGTTCATGGTCGGCGCCTTCGCAGGTTGGGGTGTACTCTCGCTGCTCGCGCGCGGCAACGTACTGGTTATAAACCCGGCCTTGGCGCTTCTCGCCATGGTAGCGGCAGGCACTGCGGTGACCGCGTTGCTAGGCGCGGGAATAGAGCGCTTGGCCTACCGCCCGCTACGCGGAGGATCCCGCATGGCCCCGCTCATCTCAGCCCTGGGGGTGTCGATCATCCTGGAAAACGCAGCTATGCTCCTCACGTCTGGGCGCGCCAAGACGTATCAGACGGAACTGATCTTCCCGCAAGACTGGGCTGTGCACGTGGCGGGGGCAACGATCTCCGCCACGCGCATCGCCATGTTCGCCTCGTCAGTTACAATCATGATCCTCCTGGACATAGTGGTGTCGCGCACCAAGTTCGGACGGGCGATGCGCGCGACGAGCCAGGACGCCGAGGCGGCTGAGTACATCGGCATCCGCACGGCAGCGGTGATTGCCGGGACTTTCATCATAGGGTCGGCCCTAGCCGGAGTGGCCGGCGTGATGGTGGGGCTTTACTACACACAGATCGACTTCATGATCGGGTTCTCGGCAGGGCTCAAAGCGTTCACCGCCGCCGTGCTGGGCGGGATCGGCAACTTCCGGGGCGCCGCGGCAGGCGGGTTGCTGCTTGGGTTGGCCGAGAGCATAGGCGTTCTGATCGCGCCGCCTGTCTACAAAGACGCAATCGTGTTCGCAGTCCTCATCGTTACTCTGATCCTGCGCCCGTTGGGCCTGCTCGGCAAGCAAGCGAGGGCCAGGGCGTGAAGCACGCATCCAGGCAGCAGATGGAGGCTGGAGAAGAAATGAGTATGAAGACCGTTCAAGACACCGAGATTCCGCAAGCGTGCGCAATACGCCGGGCACTCCAGGCGAGCTGCACGGGAAGCGCAGCCAGCCTCCCCCGGGCGCTCGTCTTCGCAGCCTACGCTGCACTGCTGCCGCTGCCTCTCATCCTGCGGAACTACTACCTCATCCGCGCGGGCGGATCGGTGGGCGTCTACCTGATCCTGGCGGCGGGGCTCTCCATCGTCGCAGGGCAGGCAGGCCTGCTCGATCTGGGTTACGCAGGCTTTTACGGAATCGGCGCCTACGTCTACGCGCTGCTGGCCTCGCCGAAGTTCGGACTGCACTCGCCATTCCTTCCTGCAGCCCTCGCCTCCGCCCTGGCCGCAGGACTCGCCGGATTGGCGGTGAGCCTGCCCACACTGCGGTTGCACGGCGACTACCTGGCAATGGTCACGCTGGGTTTCGGGCAGATCGTGCGGATACTGCTGAACAACATGGACCGGCCCATAAACATCACCAACGGTCCCAACGGCATCGTGGCAATCGACTCGCCCAGAATACTCGGGTTCACCTTCGCTTCACTGGAGTCTTCATACGTCCTTATATGGGCATTTGCCGGGCTCGCTTTAGCCGGAATCTCGCGAGTTATCGGCTCCAAAACAGGTCGCGCCTGGAACGCCCTGCGCGAGGATGAGACCGCAGCCGCCTGCATGGGCGTGAACGTCAGGCGCTACCGAGTATCCGCTTTCGTCACCGCCGCCGCCATCGCCGGGTTCGCGGGAGCACTGTTCGCATCGTGGCAAGGCGCGGTCTTCCCCCAAAACTTCACGATGTCCGAAACCATCGCGCTCTACTGCATGGCCATCCTCGGCGGCATCAGAAGCATACCCGGAATCATGCTGGGCGTGCTCGTCCTGCAGGTCCTCCCCGAGGTCCTTCGGGCCTACAGCGTATATCGAATGCTGATATACGGATTCGCCCTGGTCCTTCTGGCCGTATTCCGTCCACAGGGACTGATCGCCCAAGGCGAAAGACTGATAGGGATCAAACTCAACGCTCCTTCGGATGCGCCGAACTCGGCTGCCTCGGCAACATTCGCCCCGCTTTCGGGCCCAGGGACAGACCCGGTCCTGGAAGTGTCCGGCCTGAGCTGCAGCTTCGGCGGCCTTGCAGCCGTATCCAACGTGAGCTTCGACGCCCGTCCAGGCGAGATCCTGGGGCTGATCGGACCCAACGGCGCCGGCAAGACCACGCTGTTCAACCTGATCACCGGCCTCGTCAAGCCGTCCGCGGGCGAAGTGCGCGTTCACGGCCAAACCGCAACGGGACTTGCTCCGCATGAGGTAGCCTCGTTGGGAGTCGCACGGACCTTCCAGCACATACGCCTTTTCGAGACCCAGTCGGTGCTGGAGAACGTCCTGTCCGGCTGTCACTTACAGGAGCCGAGCAACGTACTCGGAGCCCTGGCGCGGTCGGCAGCGCACGCACGCCGGGAATCGCAGGCGGCGGCGCGCGCTCGGAGGGCGCTCGCCTTGGTGGACGCGTCACTTTTGGCGCGCGAATCCTGGCTGGTCCGCCACTTGTCGTACCCCGATCGCCGCCGGGTGGAGGTAGCTCGCGCTATCGCAACCGGGTCCAGGCTGCTGCTACTGGACGAGCCGGCCGCCGGCATGACTCCCGAGGAAATCGCGACGATGGCAGGCGACATCATCGCTCTGCGCGACCAGGGTTATACCATCGTCGTCATAGAACACCACATGGACCTCATAGCAACCGCATGCGACCGCGTGATCGCGCTCGACCACGGCGAAGTGATAGCCGCCGGCGCTCCGTCCGAGGTGGCGGCCCATCCCGAAGTCATCCGGGCCTATCTGGGATCTGCAAAGGCGGAATCGAAGCCGGATTCGAGCAGCGCCGATGCCAACGCCGGTACCCGCGCCGGCACCGGAACCGGGACTGGATCGCCGCTGCCGGCGCCCCAACCGCCCGAGCCGGCATTGTCCCCCATTCTGCAGCTGACCGATGTGCACGCCTCCTACGGCCCGGCCGCAGTTCTGCAGGGAATCGACATCGAAGTTCGTCCAGGCGAAGTCGTGGCGCTGCTTGGAGCGAACGCAGCCGGCAAGAGCACAGCCATCAAGACGATCATGGGCAGATTGCGTCCGTCAAGCGGCGAGATCCGCTTCATGGGACGCCGCATAGACGGACGTCCCACCAATGAGATCGTACGGATGGGGATCGGCATCGTGCCCGAAGGGCGTCGGGTGTTCTACGAGCTCACAGTGCTCGAGAACCTGGAGGCCGCGGCCGAGGCTTCGGCTGCGCCCACATCTCCAGCGGCAGGAAAAACCAGGGTCGGAGCCACAGCCCAGGCCGAGGCCAAGGCCACAGTCGCCAAGCAAAGCCGCGTGCAGCAAATGCTCGACCTCTTCCCGGTGCTCACCGAGCGCCGCAGCCAGCTGGCCGGCACACTATCAGGCGGGGAACAGCAGATGCTGGCCATCGCTCGAGCCCTGGTGGCTTCGCCGCAGCTGATATGTATGGATGAACCGTCCATGGGCCTTGCCCCGATCATGGTAGACCGAGTCATGGAAGCGATACGCGAGATCAACCAGGCAGGCACTGCCGTACTGCTTGTGGAGCAAAACGCCCAGGCCGCGCTGACGGTGGCAGACCGAGCCTACATCCTGCGAGATGGGCGAATCGCCGCGTCCGGAACTGCCGACGAGATGCTCGCGGACGGCAAGTTGGCCAGCGCTTACCTCATCTGACCGTTAGTTGTCGTCCCTTCGCAAAGACACTCCCTCCGGCGGGGACGAAGCACCGTTGCTGGTCTATGCAGACTTCCAGCTCCCGATGGCCGCGGTTTGAGATCGTGCACTCCGCAGGGGAGATGTCGATCAAGACAGGGGATCCATGCCACATAAGGGGAAATGCCAGCCTGGACCAGTTCACCGGCAGGCGCGGGCACACGCTGAGCACGTTGGATTGCATCGCTGTGGCAACGCCGCCAAACCCGAACACTGCCACCTGCCATGCAGCGCCCGCTGCAGCAATGTGGATTCCTTCTGACGCGCCCCTTCCTCCTTCGACGTCCAGGTCGATCTGCGATGTCAGCTTCCAAAATCCCCAGGCTTCCTCCGTCAAACCCAGCCTGATCGCAACCAGTGCGTGCGCGCCGGCCGACAATGAGGAATCGTGAGTGGTATACGGCACGTAGTAGTCCCAACTCCGGCGCACCTCAGCTTGTGTGAATTCGTCAGGAAACAGCGCCATCAGCAGAATCACATCTGCTTGCTTGATGCACTTGGAACGGTACAGTCTCTCCTGCGACACCTGGGACGCGAAGGGTTCTGTCCGGTCCAGCCACAGTCGGCCGAAATCAGGCTCGGCAAGTCTGTCAAAGTCCTCGCATTGAATCACCAGCCCGCTCTCGTCTCTGAGAACAGGCAACCCCGCGGCGGCCTGCGCGAACGCTCGGCATTCGCTTTCGGTCACGCCGCCAAGCACGCCTACGGCGCCGTACATGCCGACCTTGGACGCAAGGTTGAGAGCAAACGAAACCATTCGATTGGTATAGGCGTTGTTGCTCGAAATCGGCGTGTATTCGTCCGGGCCCATCACCCCCAGCAGGCTCGGGTAATCATCGCCTATGCGCCAGTCGAGTCGCTCCATCCAGTAACGCGCAGTGTCGGCTATGACTTGAGCGGCGGGACCTTCCAAGTAGCCCCAGTCGCCGGTCGCGCTCGCATAGTGCGCTATCCCATACACCACATCGGCTGTGACATGAACCTGGTGGTCCCTGTACTGCCAGTTCGCAGAGGGGCAGTGCTCATTGCCGTTGCCATCCGACTCCCACGGATACCTGGCGCCGGAGTACCCATACCGGGCGGCGTTGGCCCGCGCCCCAGGTAAGGTGCGCACTCGAAAATCAACGAGAGTCTTGGCAGATTCGGGGGACGTGTAGAGGTAGAACGGGAGAAGATACATCTCGCTGTCCCAGAAGTAGCGACCGCAGTAAGCATCGCCGGCATATCCCTTCGGATCGATTCCGACTCGGCTATCGCCGGGCACATGGCAGCGCAAGAGATGATACACAGACGATCTCAACGCCAGCTGCGAAACTGGATCGCCCTCGATGACCACATCCGCCCTCTTCCAGCGCTCCTCCCAGACGGCTGAGTGCTCCTCAAGCAGGGCCTCATACGGCAGCCGCATGGCCCCTGCCAGTACGATGCGCGAATCCGCGGGATGCAGATCGCGACTGGCGCCGATCGCAGTCCTCTTCTCCACGACCAACGGCCTGTCGGAAGTGATGACGAAATCGGCGACGAGTTCGCCTCGTCTGCCCCGTTCTTCATACGACCAAGAGGCGTCCGGAGCCGTCACCGCGGAAACGATGTGAACATCGTCTCCACCATCTGTAGTGATACGGCACTCAAGGCGGTCGCAGCCGGCCTGCGCCATGCAGACGTGGGTGAAGTGGTCGAATCCATTGGTCCGCACTTCGGCGTCGATTCCCGCCCTGATAGTGATGGGGACATGGCTTGAGGCCGCAAACGATGCTCGCTGAACGCACAGGCCGGGCCTGGCCGCGCTGACGAACCTTTCGAACGTGACTTCCACCGTCTCCCCACCACGGGCGATCCACTGGAGTGAACGCCGGAGCACGGCCGTGCGAAGCAACAATTCGCGCCTGTATCGGTGGATACGGCTGGCCTCCATGTCCAGCTTCTCCCCATCTATGAATGGAGTGAGCCCGAGGAAGAACGGAAGGTTGATCATCTCCCGGCCTAACCAAGGATGGCGCCCGAATATGCCCGGAACATATGTTCCCCATTTCGACCTGGAGGCTGGGAACTCCTCGGCTGTCACGTTGGCCGGCCTTCGCTCATAGGTCGTATCTTGGGGGGAGCCCAGAAGGTGCTCTTCGAACGATCCGCGGACGTGCATATAGCCGCTTCCGAGGGTGAAAAGGCCCTCGTATGCCTGCGCCGAGTCGGCGGAGAAGGCCGATTCCACGATAGACCAACATTCAGCCAATCTCCACTTCTCCTTTGCAGGGCGGTTTGCACGACTCCCTCACGATGAGCTCGGTGCCCAACAGAACCTGCGCAGGACTGGTCGGTTCACCCTCGACTTCGGACAGAATCAGCCTCGCGAGGTGCTGGCCGATACTCCTTGTACGCTGCGCCACGGACGTGAGTTTGGGCACCGTAAACTCATCCAGGGCCATGTTGTCGAATCCCACTATCGACAGATCGTTGGGCACACGCAGTCCCAACTCGTGGGCTACGCGCATGGCGCCGTAAGCCATCGCATCGCTATAGCAGATGAGCGCAGTGGGCGGCGCGGCCCGGTTGAGGAGAACGTTCGCCGCCGAATAGCCCTCAGCAAGCCCTGAGCAATCCATCTCTACGTACATGCCATCGGAGGGCAGACAATGGGCCTGTGCAGCCTGAATGAAGCCGCCCAATCGCTGAACAGCGCACACGGCCCAGGGCGGGCCGCCGATATAGCCGATACGTTGATGGCCCAGCCTAGCCAAGTGCTCAAACGCGGCGCCGATCGCAGCCGCGCCGTCTGTATCAACGTACGGAAGGTCGGGGTATTCTGGCGATCTGCCGAAGAGGACTACAGGCGCTCCCATCTCAACAACCCGCCCTAGGAGTGGATCGTCCATATCGGTCTCCAAAAGGACCATACCGTCTATCCGTTGCTGCTCTATCAGCCGGACCGCATCGTCCACTCCCGACACTCCCGGAGAGCGCGAGCCCATCATGAGGTCATAGCCCGCAACGACGAGTTGGTCGCGCAGAACATCGAGGACCTCGATGAACAAGGCGTCTCGGATGAACGGCAATTTGCCGGTAATCGCGCCAATGGCAAATGAGCGGCCTGTCGCCAATCTGCGAGCCGCCGCATGGGGGCGGTAGCCGAGTTCGCGGGCGGTTTCCTCAATCCTCTGACGCGTTGCATCGCTCACATCGCTGTACCCGCCAAGTGCTCGCGAGACCGTTGTGCGGGACATCCCTACCTCCCGAGCTATGTCGTCCAGCGTCACCTGAGCCCAACCTTGTTTCTGTTCGTGCTGCATAGATCGCTCATCCACCTCGTCAGAACTTGATAGCGCCGCTAGAGAGCGCCGATACGATGGAATTCTGGAATACAATGAACACAATGACCAAAGGCAGGATAGCCAGCACCATCGCCGCGAACAACCCACCGTAATCGAAGAAAAACCTGCCCACAAAGAACCTGATGGCCACTTGCAAAGTCCGATTAGCTTCAGAGCTGACGAGGACTACCGCGAAGAGAAACTCGTTCCAGCAGTATATCGCCTGGAGAATCGCCACCGTGACCAGACCGGGGCGGGCTATCGGGGCCACGATCTTGTTGACCACGACCAGCCAGTTCGCGCCGTCGATCCGGGCCGACTCGTCGATCTCGGACGGTATTCCGGCAATGTGACTAGAAAGGATGAGGATAGATGTCGGCAGGCCGATGGCGCAATACAAGATAGCCAGGCCTATCAGGGAATTCGATAGCCTCAGGTGATCCATGATGAGCTTTATGGGCAGCAGCGCGGAGTTGACCGGGATCAGTATCCCGAGGGCGAACATGACCATCAGAGACTGCCTTGCCCGAAAGCGGAACCTCGAAAATACGTACGCAGCCAGCAGAGAGACATACGCGTTTGCCGCCACCGATATCGCCGTCACTATGATGCTATTTAGGTAAGACCTCATTATGCCGGTCACTCGGACGGCGTTCATGTAGTTTTCCCAATGCAGCACTCTGGGCAATGTGAGCGCGGAAGTCAGTATTTCCTGGTTGGACTTGAACGACGAAATCACCGTCCAGACCAGAGGGAACGCAGTGATGATAAGAAAGAAGACGAGGACCGCGCCTGCAAGGATCTGAGAACCAAGCTCGCCGGCTCGAGCGGGGGCACTGCGGCTGGACTGGATTGCACTGCTCACATTGCATGCCTCCTGCACAAGTAGTTGCAGACGCGAATCAGTACGTGCTCTTGCCTACCTGAAACACCTTGATTACGGCGAAGACCAGTAGCGCGCCGAAGGCCAGCAGTGCAACGCCGAGGGTGTTGGCGTAGGAATTGTGTATGAGCTGCATCTGCTGATACAGATAGAGAGCCAAGGTTTCTGTACGGTACTCCGGCGCGCCGTTCGTCATTATGTAAAGCCCTTCGAAGTAGCGTAACCCGCCGGCGATGTCCAGGACTACGCACGTACCGATCATATCGCGCAGCAATGGTACTGTGATATGGATCTCGCGTTGAAACCGGGATGCTCCGTCTACCTGGGCCGCCTCGTACATCTCTTGCGGATGGGAGAGTATCTCCGCAAGAAGAATCGTGGCGTGAAGGCCAACATGGAAAACCCAGGTGAATATGATGGATGGCCACGCCCAATTGGGGTCGTACAGCCAATTCTTGCACAAGTGCTCCAGGCCGAGCGATACGAGCATCTGATTGAGAAGCCCGAAGCTCGGGTTGAACACGGAGGTCCAGATTACAGCGTAAGCCGTGACAGAGATGACATGAGGAAGGAAGTAGATCGTCCGTAGAATCTTCCATCCCCGAAACTTCCTGCTGAGAAGCAGCGCCACAACGAGGGCCAGAGGAATGTGGACAAATGCGCAAGTCAGCGACCAGCTTAGGTTGTTACGAAGAGCGATATAGAAGACCTCGTCATTGAGCATTCTGGCATAGTTCTGCAGCCCGATGAACTCGCCGATCCTAATTGAATCCCAGCGAAAGAAGCTGGTAACTACCAGCGCGCCCATAGGTAGAAGGTAGAACACGGCGAATAGGGCAATAGCCGGGAGCATTGCAAGCATAATGAAGGTTCTTGTCTCGCTGAAGCGCTTCATCCCAACCGGTCCTTTCGCTGTCGACCTGCGGATCTCGCCGATGCAATGAAGATGGCGGCATCGATGAGACCCGCAGGTGATCACGCTAGTTCTTGTCGGATATCTCCTGGCATCGCCTGGCGAACTCCTGCGGAGTCATGGACCTGCTGGCGAGACCAGGCATCAACTGACAGAATGAATCGATTACCGCCGGTTTCACCACGTTGGGCACAATATCGTACTTGAACTCGGCGCCCACGGCCTTGGGGATAAACTCCTGATTAATCGGGTTGTATGTAACTCGCTTCGTGTCAACCTGAATGGCCGGAGCCTGGCCTGTGAGACTGAGATACGGGGCATAGACCTCCTCGCGCATGAGAAACTTGAGGAATTCGATGGCGGCGTCCTGCTTGACCTTGGTCTTGCTGCCCGAGGCGTATCCGACATTCTCCATTGCTATTGCGCCGCCGCCCGGCGCCAAAGCATATGAGACCTTCCTTTCGAAGCCTGCAGGCGCGCTCTTCGGATCGGAGAACGAACCTATCATCCAGGGGCCGTTCGCGATCATGGCGGTCCGGCTCTGGAGGAAGTAGTTCGCGGCGATCCCATAGCCCGCGCCCACAGCATCGGGCGTTGTGTACTTATTCAGGAGAACTTGGAGTTTGGCCACAGCGTCAATGAAAGCTGGATCCATGAAGTTTGCCTCCTCGGGCGTCCCCTCAAGCCAGGCCTGCCCGGCCGGCGTAGTGCCGAGGAAGTGAGCGATCATCAGCGCAGAGCACCATGCGTTCTCGCCGGTCATCAGGGACATAGGCGTTATCCCCGATTTCTTCAGCTTCTCGCATACCGCGAAGAACTCGTCCCACGTGACAGGAAACTGCTCAATCCCGGCTTTTGCAAATAGGTCCTCATTGTAGAAGATGCCCACATACGCTTTTCCGAACGGAATGCCGAGAAGCTGTTCCTTGTAGGAGTAGGTGGCAATGGACTTCTTGTCGTTCAGGCGTGCTTTGAGCGCTGGATCCACCCGGACGTAGGGCGTCAGATCCAGGACGCGGCCGGATTGAGCAAGCACGTTGAACTCGCTACGATCCGCCTTGATCATGAATATGTCGGGCATGGTATCAGCAGCCGCATCAGTGCGAAGCTTCTCCCAACACGCCTGATCCCCTGCTACTCCATCGATCACCACTTTGATCTTCCCTGCGTACTCCGTGTTGAAATCCTTAACAGCCCGTTCAACCCAGGGCGCATCCGGGTGGACCCCAACCTGGAAGCAGAGGAAACGCAGCACCACCTCATTGGCTGCGCGCGCGTACCCGTGAGATACGATTGCGAGCGCAATGACCACAATCGCCAGCACCTTCCAACATGACTTGCCCACGGTTACTCCTCCCTTATTTTAAGAGCTTTAGAAACGAGCCGGACTACCGGGCGTGCCGGGCATCATCCGAAGCGCTTCGGATGCTTAGTTCGTCGCGCCCCTAGCTTTCTCCTTCCGACTCGCAAAATTAAGTCTACGCTAGAGATCCGCGCAGCTGTGGCCGAGGATAACCCCGCATACGGCGGCTTAACCATTGCCAGGACAGCGGCCATTCACCCAATGGCGCGGCTGAGGGCTGACGACGAGTGTGCCTGTCATATACGCAACGATTTGAAAAAAGTCGGGGCGCTACCCCCTCGTCCTCATCACCGCCCGCTCGAGCGCCGATACCCCGTAGTAGAGCAGCATGGACACGATGGACAGCAGTATCACCGAGCTCATCACCAGGCTCATGTTGAACACCTGTCCGCCGTAGACGATCAAGAAACCCAATCCGGCCTTGGATACCAAAAACTCGCCAACGATCGTGCCCACCATGGACAGTCCTACGTTCACCTTAAGCGCGGCGATCATCACCGGAACGCTGGCAGGCAGTACCACCTTGCACAGCACCTGCAGTCTGGTGGCGCCGAAGGTCTTAAGCAGCTTCACTCGATCCGGATCGACCTCGCGAAAGCCCACATAGACCATCATTATCGTCACGATTACCGATATCGCAACGGCCATGGCGATGATCGCGGTGACCGTTGTTCCGAGCCACACGATGAATATGGGGCCCAGCGCCACCTTGGGAATGGAGTTTAGCACCACGATGTATGGGTCGAGTATTTCGGAGAGCAGATCCGACCACCACAAAAGCACCGCCGCCGCTATCCCGATGAGCGTGCCCACGGTGAACCCGATGGCAGTCTCGGCTACGGTCATGCCGAGGTGAAGCCAGAGCTCCCCGCGGCGCGCCATTGCCGCGGCCGTTGCGAATGCCCGAGAAGGCTGCGACACTACGAAGGCATTTATCCACCCCCGCCGTGCCGCAACCTCCCACAGCACCACGAACGCAACCAAAATAGCGGCCCGGGCCACACTCACCACCATACGCCGCCTGGCCAGGCTGCGCAGGAACGCCTCATGCTCCGGCGATTGCCGGGGTCGATCCAACAGCGTGGCCATCCGCGGTTAGCTCCTTCCAGATGGCGTTGAAGTAGGTGCGAAACTCGGGCGCTTCCCGGCGCCCAATGGGCGTCTGCCGCTCACAGGTGAGGTTGATCTTGTGGTTGGACTTGATCCTCCCCGGCCTCCTGCTCATTACGAGCACTCGGTCGGACATGGCTATCGCCTCCGAGATATCGTGCGTCACCATGAGCACCGTGAGGCCCTCCGCCCGCATGATCCTATGCAGATCCTCCGAAACTTCGAGCCGGGTCTGGTAATCCAAAGCCGATAGTGGCTCATCCAACAGCAGCACGTCCGGGCGAGTAGCAAGCGTCCGCACAAGCGCCGCGCGCTGGCGCATTCCCCCCGATAGGTGGCATGGGTAGTGGTTCTCGAATTCGCCCAGACCGTACGTGTCCAGCATGCGCCTTACCTCTGCCACCCTCTCGCGCGTTGCCGACCGCTGCACTTCGAGCCCAAGGAGGGCATTGCCGCGAATAGTGCGCCATTCGTAAAGACAGTCCTGCTGGAGCATGTAGCCCACGTGCCCGCTGGGCCCAACGACCGTCTCGCCGCACACCCGAACACTCCCAGACGTGGGCTGAATCAACCCCGCCACCAGCGAGAGCACCGTGCTCTTCCCACACCCGCTGGGCCCGACCACCGCCACGAACTCCTCCGGCGCCACTTCCAGGCTCAAGTCCGCGATCGCCACAGTCTCGGCCTCGCGGGTGTGGTAGATCATCCACACCCGGTCCAGCCTGATCGCGCTAGCCGCGCTCATTTGGCCTTCAGCGCAGCCCGGGCGATCTCCGTTGTCATCAGCACGCTCGCCGGCACCTCCGCCTTCAGCTCCCCTGCCGATGCCATCACCTCCTGCAGGCGCATGAAGCCGTCCGGCGACACCTCGGGCGTTGCGGGCCATGTCCCCTGATCCTTGTAGCGCTTCACAATCCTGGCTATCACCTCAAGCTTGGTGTCAGGGAAGAACGGTCGGATCACCTCCGCAGTCTGCGCAGGCGTATGCTCCTCCACCCACCGCATGCCCTGATACAACGCGCGGGTGAACCGGATCAGCATGTCGCGGTCCCGCGTGAGCTGGCTCCGTCTCACGTGGTAGACCGTATACATGATCTTTCCGCCCTCCACTCCCATGGAAGCCACGATCTTGCCGTGCCCCTCCATCTCCAGTTCGGTCATAGCCGGCTCAAACTGCGCTATATAGTCGCCTACCCCGGCCGCGAACGCGCCCGGCGCTGCCGCAAAAGCCAGGCTAGTTACGATATTCACGTCCTTAAACGGCTCGATCCCATGCTTTTTCAGCACATACTCCAGCACCATCTCGGGTACCCCGCCCAAGCGCGCCCCAACGATGGTCTTGCCCCTCACATGTTCCCAGCCGAACGGCTCCGGCATCCCCGCGCGGGCCAAGAAGAAGGACCCGTCCATCTGCGTCAGCTGCGCAAAGCCGACCAGATGGTCCGGGGCCCCTTGGTTGTAGATGTAGATCGCCGCCTCCGGCCCGAAGAACCCGATATCGCACGCGCCCGAAATCAGCGCAGCAGCGCCCTTGTCGGCGCCCCACGCAGTGGATAGGTCGATCTTCAGGCCTTCGTCTTCGAAGAACCCCTGCGCCAACGCTACATACTGCGGCGCGTAGAATATGGACCTGACCACCTCCGACAGACGCACCACTGTGTACCCCCGTCCGACCCTACCGAAAGCTGCCGGCGATGCAAACACAAGCGCACATGCGAAAGCAAGCGCAATCGCCGCAACACGCATCGCATTGGCGACCCTGTTCCGTCCCACAAAAGACATGCTCCCACCTCCATGACCCATGTCATGTACTGCAGGAGCATATTATGCTGCTGTCACACTCACTGACTATCTGTTTTCCTAGTCTGCTTTCGTTGCCTCCGCGCTTCCGGCCGCCGCCTGCTCAATCGCATCCGCCAGCGCCTCCATGATCGGATGCTCGTAGAGCTCCACTTCCCCGCGATCAGCCATGGCAGACAGTTCCGGATCGATGGGCATTCCCCCAATGAACGGGATTTGCAGGCTCGCGGCCTGCTCCTCGCCGGAGGGTCTACCGAATGGATACACCGCCTCCCCACAATGGGGGCAGGTAATGTAGCTCATGTTCTCCACCAGGCCGATGAGAGTTCTGTCCATCATTGCCGCCATATTGACGGCCTTACGGACTATCAAAGCCGCTACGTCCTGCGGCGAAGATACTGTGATGAGCCCGTCTAGGGGTATGGACTGCATCACCGAAAGCGGAACATCGCCCGTCCCAGGAGGCAAGTCTATCAGCATGTACTCAACGTCTCCCCAGTTCACCTCGGACCAGAACCGCTTGATCATGCCCATCAGGAGGGGGCCACGCCACACCACCGGCGCATCCTCCTGCTCAAGCAGGAGATTGAGAGATACGATCCTGATCCCAAGCCTCTCGCTCAGGGCCGGGAAGAGCCCGGTCTCACACGCATCCAGGCGGCCGTGAACGCCGAACATCTTGGGAATGCTTGGACCCGTGATGTCCGCGTCCATGATTCCAACCGTGTGACCGCGCCTCGCAAGCGCCACAGCCGCGAGCGCCGCTACCGACGACTTCCCGACACCGCCCTTGCCGCTCATCACACCGACCACATGTTTTACATCTGACAGCTCATTCTGCTCAAACATCTGTATCATCCGGATCGCGCTCCTCTTCGACTGACATCCTTGCTCATGCTAAAATAGTTTTGGACATATGTCAATAACCACCCTCCCCCCAGGATCGCGTCAAGGCCGCACTGACGCCCCAGCCTGCCTGCGCATGAGATCTGGGTCCGGCTTTTCTTTCCATACCTTCGTGTATCATGGATGCATTAGCAGTTCGGAGCCGGATTCCCTATTCGTCCGCTTCGTCCGCCCGATTCTCCGCGATGAGGAGCCCGTGTGGGATGAACCCTCCTCATCACTACCTCGGATTTGAACGGCCATTAGGCGAATCCACGAAGTACATCTCCGTTCTGCAGGATCAATGGCTCGCGCTGAGATCCGTTTCATCCGTACAAGCACACGCCTACGCGATCACGTGAACTCCCCGCACGTTCGCCACGCGTTTGGCATCGACCGCGTCAGAGCCGATCCTTCGGGCCGGATCAAGTCCAGCGAGACCGTGTAGGGCGTCACAAGTCCGCTCCGAGCCGAGCTGACCCTGAGCGTCCAATGCCCCTTTCCCGCAACCTCGGGGGAACTGTCCCAATTCATGGTTGACGACCCCCCCATATCACATGGTAGCATATGGGCGAGAATGTATGCTGTGGGGTATCGCCGACCATGCGAACGTCATCTA
>CAYYHF010000026.1:0-17033 GCA_964471415.1 uncultured Clostridia bacterium
GGTCGGAGCCCGGCGGGGCTCCGGTTTTTTGAGCGACCACGGAGCGCCGGGAGGGACGAAACGTGCAGGGAATCATCCAAGGCAGCGGATGGATTGAAGTGATATGCGGCTCGATGTTCAGCGGAAAGAGCGAAGAGCTGATCCGCAGGGTGAAGCGTGCTCGAATTGCGCGACAGAAGGTGATTGCGATCAAGCCTTCGCTGGATGTGAGGTTCTCCAGTAGCGATGTGGTGTCGCACGGGGGCGACAAGATCGAGTGCTTGCCTGTGCGCGATTCGCGGGACGCGGCGGCGGCCATCCCGGACGATGCCCAGGTAGTGGCGGTTGATGAGGCGCAGTTCTTCGATTCGGGGATTGTGGAGCTCTGTGTGGAACTGGCAGACGCGGGTGTGCGGGTGATCGTAGCCGGCCTAGACTGCGACTTCAGGGGAGAGCCTTTCGGCCCCATGCCGGAGCTTCTGGCGAGGGCGGAGTACGTCTCCAAACTACAGGCCATATGCGTCAGATGCGGGAACCCTGCGACCAGGACGCAGAGGATCATCGATGGCCGTCCCGCTAGCTACAGCGACCCACAGGTTCTGATCGGCGCAAGTGAAGCGTATGAGGCCCGATGCAGGCGGTGTCATGAAGTGCCGGGCAAGCCGCGCTGTGGCGCGACTGGCCGCGGCGCCGGTGCTGCGACTGCTTACGCGACTGGGGGTGACTGATCTTGAAGCCCAGGTATCAATATGGTGGGCAAGCCGTGATCGAGGGGGTCATGATGCGCGGGCGCGACTGTGCGGCCGTGGCAGTTCGCAAGCCCGATGGCGAGATCTCCGTGGATATGCGCGAGATCGATAACTCGCATCGGCCGGCCATACTGAAAGCTCCCTTCATACGCGGCACAGTGATGCTCGTGGAATCGCTGGTATTGGGCATGAACGCGCTCATGTACTCGGCTAACGAATCGTCCGAGGAAGAAGAGCAGCTGTCCGGCGGCGAGGTGGCGCTGAGCCTCCTGGTTGCGCTGGGGCTGTTCGTGCTGCTGTTCATCGTGCTCCCCAATGTCATTGTCGCTTTTATCCAAAGACGTATCTCCAGCGTTGTTCTGGTCAACCTGATAGAGGGCGCGCTTCGGGTGGCGATATTCGTTGTGTATCTTGTGGCCATATCGCAGATTCGCGACATACAGAGAGTCTTTGCGTACCACGGCGCTGAACACAAGACTATTGCCGCATGGGAGGCTGGCGAGGAGCTTACTGTGGAGAATGCTCGGCGGCACGGCACGGCGCACGCTCGCTGCGGCACAAGCTTTCTGCTGATCGTGATGGTAGTGAGCGTGCTGATCTACTCGCTCCTTGGCAAGCAGGCGCTGTGGGAGCGAATAGCCACTCGGATCTTGCTGTTGCCGGTTCTTGCCGGAGTGTCATATGAGCTACTCAAGATCGGGGGGAGGCCCGATCCATCGCCTATAGTGAAGTGGGCTCGCGCGCCCGGCCTTGCGCTGCAGCGGCTCACGACTCGCGAGCCCGATGATTCTATGTTGGAAGTGGCCATCGTGTCGCTTCAAGCATGCATCGAAAAGGATGAAGTGGTGAACTGACCATGCTCGACAAGCTTAGGGAGATCGAGATCCGATATAACGAGCTGGAAAGCGAAATGGCTGACCCCGAGGTCATAGCTGACCAGCCCAGATACAGAAAGGCCGCCAAGGCCCATGCTGACCTGACAGATATCGTTGCACGCTATCGCGAGCTCAAGAAGGTAGTGGGCGAGATAGAGTCAACCCAGGAGATGCTCCGCGACAAGCTCGACCCGGAGCTCTATGAGCTTGCCCAGGCGGAGCTGGCATCGCTGGAACAGGCGAAGGAATCCCTTGAGGAGCGGCTCAAGGTGCTTCTGTTGCCGTCCGATCCCCTGGACGAGAAGAACGTTATCATGGAGATCAGGGCGGGTACAGGCGGCGACGAGGCGGCTTTGTTCGCGGGCGATTTGTTCCGTATGTACTCGCGCTACGCTGAACGCAATGGCTGGCAGATCGAGAGCATGAGCTCAAGCCCAACTGAGCTGGGCGGGTTCAAGGAATCGATAGTGATGATCTCAGGCGACCGTGTGTACAGCCGACTCAAGTATGAGAGCGGGGTCCACCGGGTTCAAAGAGTGCCTGAAACAGAGGCATCGGGCAGGATACACACATCCGCGGCTACGGTGGCGGTGCTGCCGGAAGCGGACGAGGTCGACATTGAGATCGATCCGAGCGAGCTCCGAGTAGACGTGTTCAGGTCGTCTGGTCACGGCGGGCAGAGCGTGAACACGACCGACTCGGCCGTGAGGATTACGCACATTCCTACGGGGATGGTTGTGACGTGTCAGGACGAGAAGTCGCAGCACAAAAACAAAGACAAGGCCATGAAGGTGCTGAGAGCTCGGCTCCTCGACCAGGTTGCCGCGGAACAGGAAGCGGGCATCGCCGAGACGCGCAAGACTCAGGTTGGCTCGGGAGACCGTAGCGAGCGGATCCGAACCTACAACTTTCCGCAAAGCAGGGTGACGGATCACAGAATTGGGCTGACTACACACCGGCTCGCTGAGTTCCTCGATGGCGACCTTGATGATATGATCGAAGCCTTGATCGTGAGCGACCAGGGCGAGAGGCTCAAGAAGGCACAATAGCAGAATAGGGGCGGATTGGAGTGAACACGGTAGCAAACGCACAGCAGGCGCCGCAGCTGATCGACATTCTACGGCGCTCCGCCGCCTTTCTCGCAAGGCATGGAGTCGCATCGGCCAGGCTTGATGCCGAGGTGCTGCTCGCCGATGTGCTCGCGCTCGACAGAATCCAGTTATACGTGCAGCATGACCGCCCGCTCAGCCGAGACGAGCTGGAGCGATACAGGCACGTGTTGAAGCGGCGGGCCCGCCGGACGCCTGTGGCGTATGTTACAGGGCGCAAGGAGTTCATGTCGCTGGAGTTTGCAGTGGACGAGCGGGTGCTGATACCGCGCCCCGACACAGAGGTTCTCGTGGAGGCGGTATGCAGTCGCCTGTTTGCGTTGGGGATCGCCGAGCCGAAGGTAGTGGATGTGGGCACTGGCAGCGGCGCCATAGCCTGTGCCGTCTCGCGCGAGATTCCAGGCGCCCGGGTGCTGGGCACCGATGTTTCCGGCGATGCGCTTCAGGTTGCAGCATCGAATGTGGCGCGACTGGGGTTGGAAGGCCGGGTTTTCCTGGCGCCAGGCGACCTCTTCGAGGCCATTGATGGAACAGAGTGGGAGCGCGCAGATGCCCTGGTCTCCAATCCTCCTTACATTCCGTCCGGTGAAATAGACTTGCTATCTCCGGAGATATCCCGCTACGAACCTCGCCTGGCGCTGGACGGAGGCACCGATGGCCTCGACTTCTACCGCCGCATAGCTGAAGGGACGCCAAGGCGTCTTGCGGCGCACGGGTTCGCGGCGCTCGAAGTGGGCGATGGCCAGGCAGAGCCGGTGGCGGGGTTACTACGCCAGGCCGGATTGGTCGATGTGTGTACGGTAGACGACTACTCCGGGGTTACTCGCGTTGTAATCGGCTCGATGGCCTCCATGCCGCTGAACGGGGGCGAGGGCGGTGTATCGTGACGGCTCTGAAGGGGGTATGCTCCCCATAGACACCGTGCGCGTGACGGTCGATCCCCAAAGCCCGCCTGCGGATCTTGCGGCTCGTCTGTCTTCGGCAGCCGCCGCCTTGCGATGCGGCGGGCTTGTTGCGTTTCCCACCGAAACCGTGTACGGCCTGGGCGCCAATGCCCTGGACGGGCAGGCGGTTAACCGGATCTTCCAGGCCAAGGGCAGGCCGCAAGATAATCCGCTTATTGTGCACATCGCCCGGTTCGAAGACCTTGAAGCCTGCGCGGCCAATGTGCCTGAAAAGGCCCGGACTCTTGCCTGCGCCTTCTGGCCGGGCCCCCTTACTATAGTCCTCCCTGTGTCAGGCGGCATACCTCGTGAGGTTACTGCTGGGGGCGACACAGTCGCGGTTCGAATGCCGTCTCACCCTGTGGCCATGGCGCTTATCCGTGCCGCCGGGATTCCTATCGCCGCTCCGTCTGCCAACATATCCGGAAGACCCAGTCCCACGAGCGCTGATCATGTTTGGGCCGATCTGGCAGGCCGCATTGATGTGCTTGTGGACGGCGGACCAACGGACATAGGCGTGGAGTCGACAGTTCTTGACATGACCTCGTCTCCTCCTTTGGTGCTGCGACCGGGCGGTGTTTCAATGGAAGCGATCCGCGGCATGGTGCCCGATGTCTGCGTGCTGCCTCAGTACGGCACGGGATTTTCCGGAGGCGGCGAGGACGCGCTGCCGCCGCGCTCGCCCGGGCTGCGCCACGTGCACTACGCTCCCCGGGCCGAGCTCTGGCTGTTCTTAGGCAGATGGGAATCGCAAGCGCGCGCGATCTGCAGTCGGGCCCGAGCCGAGGCGGAGTTGGGTTCGCGCGTGGGACTTTTGGTCAGTGCCGAGACGGCCCGCGAAGCCGCAAAAGTGGGGCTTTCGGACGATATGGTCCTTGCCGAGCTGGGGTCGCGCGCCGACCTGTCTGCAGTGGCCTCAGAGCTGTTTGACGGCATGCGGCGCCTGGACTCCCGGGGTGTAGATGTCATACTAGCCGAATCCTACGATGCCGCCGGCGTGGGTCTTGCTGTGATGAACCGGCTGGTCAGGGCCGCGGGTGGAAGACTTGTCGCACTTGGCGAATAAGGCAGGAGATGATGGTTTTTCAGCGAAGTCCATTGCTTGGATGGTGAGGTCTGTGAGTGAGATGCCCCGAAGGGTTTTGCTGGTGTGCAGCGGAAACACCTGTCGGAGCGCCATGGCCGAGGTGATGATGAGGAACCTTGCGACCGAGTGGGTTGTCGAGTCGGCGGGTGTTGCCGCGGCAGACGGCGAGCCGGCCGCTGATAACGCCATAGCTGCCCTGGCCGAGATGGGCCTGGACCTTTCAGGCCACCGTGCGCGCCGGCTTACGTTGGAGATGGTATTGCATGCCGATACGATCCTGGCCATGGAACGCAGGCATCTTGAGCGGATCCTGGAGATGGATCCATCGGCAGCGCCGCGCGCGCGGACTTTGGCCGAGTCCGACATCGCCGATCCGTTCGGCGGTTCGATTGAGGCGTATCGGCGCGCCAGGGATCAGATACAGCAGGCTATCACTGCCAATCTGGCAGCATACGATCGAGGTGGGAGGTAATTGGTAATTGCCGTTGGGTCGGACCATGCGGGTTACGATGCGAAGCGGGAAGTAGTACGGACGCTAGAGGAGCACGGGCACGAAGTCCGCGATTTGGGCGCTCATTCGCGCGAGAGTGTTGACTACCCCGATATTGCGGTGGCAGTGTCGGAGTGTGTGGCGCGAGGTGAAGCTGATCGCGGCATTCTTGTATGCGGCACCGGCATTGGCATGTCGATAACAGCCAACAAAGTTCGAGGCATTCGGGCTGCGCTGTGTCACGACGAGTTCACCGCCCATGCCGCTCGTGAGCACAACGATGCCAACGTCTTGGCAGTGGGCGCCCGCACAACGGCCGTCCACGCAATACTTCGGATTGTCGACGTTTTCCTGGCAACTGAGTTTGCCGGTGGTCGGCATGCAGCGAGGGTGCAGAAGATCACGGAAGCTGAAAGCAATTGCCGGAGGTGCTAGCAATGGGACTAGTCCACGTCATTGATCATCCGCTAATCCAGCACAAGATAACGCTGATACGGGACAAGAACACCGGGCCCAAGGACTTCCGAGATCTGGTGGGAGAGGTGGCCATGCTCATGGCTTACGAAGTCACCCGCGACCTTCCCGTGGAAACGGTGCAGGTTGAGACGCCTATCGGTCGGGCATCCGGGAAGCAGCTTGCCGGCAAGAAGGTAGGAGTGATCGCTATTCTCCGTGCAGGTCTCGGTATGGTGGACGCGGTATTGAGGTTGATTCCCGCCGCCAAGGTGGGGCATATCGGTCTCTACCGTGATCCTGATACGCTTCGTCCGGTGGAATACTACTGCAAGCTGCCGCCGGATGTGTCCGAACGGGAGCTGATCTTGTTGGATCCGATGCTTGCCACGGGCGGGTCGGCCTGCGCCGCGATCCGATTTGCTAAGGACAGGGGCGCCCACAGCATCAAGCTGGTCAACTTGATAGCGGCGCCGGAGGGCGTAAGCCTTGTTCGCGAGACTCATCCTGACGTCGACATTTACGTGGCCGCGATCGATCAGCGTCTGAACTCGCACGGCTACATTGTGCCCGGCCTCGGCGATGCCGGCGATAGGTTGTTCGGAACTAAGTAGACAAGGATTGAGCAGAAGTGGTCGGTTTGCGCGATTACGAACGTCCTCCCTGGGACGACTACTTTTTGGAGATAGCGCGTGTGGTGTCGAGCAGGTCCACCTGCCTGCGCCGGCAGGTGGGAGCAGTTGCTGTGCGGGACAGGCAGATTCTGGCTACGGGCTACAACGGGGCGCCCTCCGGCCTCAGGCACTGCGCCGAGGTTGGGTGTATCCGCGAGTCAATAGGCGTCCCGCCCGGGGAACGGCATGAACTCTGCCGCGGCCTTCATGCAGAACAGAACGTGATTATCCAGGCAGCCTTGCACGGTGCGGCCTTGTCGCGAGCGACTGTCTAC
Organism: uncultured Clostridia bacterium; assembly: GCA_964471415.1. Classification (GTDB taxonomy): domain Bacteria; phylum Bacillota; class DTU025; order DTU025; family DTU025; genus UBA5389. The sequence goes on from CAYYHF010000026.1 coordinate 6,636, forward strand.
TGCACCCATCAGCCGTGTGTGGTCTGTTCGAAGATGATGATAAACGCAGGCGTGATGAGGATAGTCTACTCCGGCGGCTATCCCGACAAGCTGTCGCGGGAGATGCTGACCGAAGCAGGAGTCCAGCTGGTGCAGGCGCCCGGGAGTACTTCAAGATGATCAGATATCTGGGGGCGCTGATACTCTCTACCGTGTGTTCGTGGCTGGTCACCCCGTATGTGGGAAGGATTGCGTTGTCGCGAGGCATAGTGGATCGCCCCAGAGGCCGGCACATCCATGACGAGCCCATTCCGTTCCTGGGCGGCGTTGCCATGTACGCGGCGTTCTTCGTTTCCGCAGTCGTGTTTGGGCGGCCCGACAGAAACACAATCGGGCTTTTGGCCGGCGGGGCCTTCGCGGTCGCGCTGGGCGTGGCCGATGACAAGTGGGAGCTTGCGCCGCGGCTGAAGCTCGCGGGGCAGGTTGCGGCGGCTGTGCTCGTTATGTTGTTCGGAGTGAGGATAGAGTTCATCACAAACCCGCTTGGGGGCATGATCTATCTTGGCGCCCTATCGGTGCCCATCACCTTGGTGTGGGTCGTAGCCTTCATGAACGTAGTGAACTTCATCGACGGGCTGGACGGCCTGGCGGCCGGGGTATCGGCCATTGGCTCGATTGCCATGGCTCTGGCTGCGCTGGAGGGCGGTCAGTCCAGGCTTGTAGTGCTATCGATGGCCCTGGCCGGCAGCGCCCTCGGCTTTCTTCGCCACAACTTCTACCCGGCCCGTATATTCATGGGCGATGCGGGCGCGATGTTCCTTGGGTTCACGATCGCTGGGATCTCCGCGATAGGAGCTCTCAAGACCCCGGCGACATTGGTTCTGGCTGTGCCGGTGATCGTAATGGGAGTGCCCGTGGTGGACACGGCTTTCGCCATATTCCGCCGTGTGCGACGGGGAGTCCCCGTATCCAGCCCAGATCGCGACCATGTGCACCATCGGCTGCTGGCCATGGGAATGACCCAGCGGCAGGCGGTTCTTACGCTCTATACTGTCAGCGCGCTACTTGCGGCGACAGCGTGTGGTGTCGTAGCAGTCAATCCCCTCCTGGGCATAGGCGCGACCGTAACCGCATTCTGCGCGCTGATCATCATCGGGGGCAAATCGGGAATCCTCAAGTCTGAGATCCATCGGCGAGACTAGGGAACGCCCGGGATGCTCTGGAGGTCATCACATGAAACGCGTCAAAGTCCTTTCAGTGTTCGGAACTAGGCCCGACACAATCAAGCTGGCTCCGGTCGTGAATGAACTACATCGCCATCCTCAACTGATCGAATCTGTGACAGTAGGAACTGCCCAGCACAGGGAGATGATGGATCAGGTGCTTCGCGTTTTCGGCATAGCCCCCGACTACGATCTGGGCGTCATGCGCGATGACCAGACGCTTTTTGACATCGCCGAGCGCGGGCTTCGAGGACTTCGGGAAGTGCTGGAACGTGAACGCCCGGACATAACGCTTGTCCACGGCGACACCTCCACTGCGTTTGTGGGCGCGTTGGCATCGTTCTACTGCAGGATCGCTGTGGGGCATGTTGAGGCGGGGCTGCGGACTAATGAGAAATACGATCCGTTTCCGGAGGAGATGAACCGGCGGTTGGTGGGGAGCCTATCGGATCTGCACTTCGCGCCCACCGAGGAGCATCTCGGCAACCTGCTGCGGGAGAATTTCCCCCGGGAGAACATATACGTCACGGGGAACACTGTGGTCGATGCCGTGCTGGCCGTTGCATCGTCGCGGCGGGGATTCGCGGACAGCCGGCTTGCCTCCATCGATCTGGCCGGAAAACGCCTTATTCTGGTCACGGCGCACCGCCGCGAGAACATTGGCGAGCCGCTGCGAAACATATGCGGCGCTGTGCGAGATGTGCTTCGGGACTATCCCGATACGGTAGTGGTAATGCCAGTACATCCAAACCCGAGGGTACGCGGCACTGTTCTTCGGGAGCTTGCAGGGGTTGAGCGGTGCCACCTGGTCGACCCCATGAACTACCCTGATATGGTCGGCCTGATGCAAGCCTGCTTCATGGTGATGACTGATTCCGGGGGCTTGCAGGAAGAGGCGCCTGCGCTGGGCAAACCTGTGCTCGTGCTCCGGCGCGTTACGGAGAGGCCCGAGGGGTTGCGAGCGGGCACTCTGAAGCTGGCGGGCGTATCTAGGGAGGGCATACGCCAAGAGGCAGGTATTTTGCTGTCAGATGCAGAAAAGTATCGTCAAATGGCCGAATCACCCAATCCTTACGGGGACGGCAAGGCATCGCAACGGGTCGTCCATGGAATATTGCATCATTTCGGGCTGACTGAAGACTCACCGGACGAGTTTGGCCGGTCTAGCGCAGACTGACAGATCTTACTTGTTGTGCGCCGAGGCGTAGCGATGCTACACTACGCGAGGGCATCGGCCCTGGTTTTTGGGCTATCGGATCGTGATTGGGGGAAGCCGGTTGGAGACTCTGGTCATCAGGGGCGGAGCGCCTTTGCGTGGAAAAGTTCGAGTGGGCGGCGCGAAGAATGCATCGCTTCCGATAATCGCCGCTTCACTACTGGCGGCCGGCACGTCGAAGATTGAAGACGTGCCGCGCCTGAAAGACGTGGACACGATGTGCGGGGTGCTCTCGTCTGTAGGAGCCGGAGTGTCTCGGTCCTCCGATGCTGTCGTAGTGGACGCATCCGAAATATCCTCGGTTGAGCCTCCGTATGAACTGGTCAGGGCTATGCGAGCATCCTTTCTGGTAATGGGGCCGTTGCTTGCGCGGATGGGGCGAGTGCGAGTCTCGCTCCCCGGAGGATGCGCCATAGGGTCGCGCCCCATTGACTTGCATCTGAAGGGCCTGGCCGCTTTGGGAGCTCAGATCGATATGGGCTACGGGCAGATAGAGGCGAAGGCCGATGCGCTTACCGGCGCCCGGGTGTATCTGGACTTCCCCAGCGTTGGCGCTACTGAGAACATCATGATGGCAGCAGTGTTGGCGTCCGGCATGACGCTTATCGAAAACGCCGCACAGGAACCGGAAGTTGTGGACTTGGCTAACTTCCTGAACTCTATGGGCGCGCGCGTGAGAGGGGCAGGCACCAATGCTCTTCGAATCGAGGGAGTATCGGAGCTGTCGCCGGCTTGCCACATGGTGATTCCTGATCGCATCGAAGCGGGCACCCTGATGGTGGCTGCCGCCATGACCCGCGGGTCGCTGGTGGTCGACAATGTGGTCACTGAGCACTTGAAGCCGATAACCGCTAAGCTTCGGGAGGCCGGCGTTTCGGTGGAGGAGCGCGATGATGGGTCGGTGTACGCGGAGATGGACCGGCGTCCTGCGGGCGTCGACATCAAGACCATGCCGTATCCCGGATTTCCCACCGATCTTCAGGCTCAGTTCATGGCGATGATGTCCATCAGCTCAGGTTCGTCGGTGATAACCGAGACGGTATTCGAGAATAGGTTCATGCACGTATCCGAGCTTGCCCGGATGGGCGCTTCTATCAAGATCGATGCCCGGTCGGCAATGATAGAAGGCCAGCCCAATCTGTCGGGGGCTCGGGTAAGGTGTACGGATCTTCGGGCCGGCGCGGCGCTTGTGCTTGCGGGCATGGTCGCATCGGGTGAGACTGTTGTGTCAGACGTATACCATGTGGACCGCGGCTATGAAAGGCTAGAGGAGAAGCTTGCCGCAGCCGGGGCCGATATCCGGCGCGTGACTGAATCCGAAGCCGAAAAGGCAGTCTAGTCCTGCAACGCGTGTGTCTTTGGCTTCTCTTCGGCCTGTCTTCTCCTGTCGGCATTCCCCTATCAGTCCATTCCTTCATCCTACGATGCTCGGTTCTACCTCCCCTGCATGCGAATAGACTGTATGGCCCTCTGCACGGGCGGGGGAGGTACAGCTGTGGCAAGAAGCATCGGCATGCTCGTGGCTCTGTGTATCGTCGTAATGCTTCTAGTTCCGACCATCATCGTTCTTCTGGTGCGACCTCCGAGCTTGACGCGTCCCGATGACATGTGGATATTGGTGTGGGACTATTCAGCGCGCGTTGTGCGCCGTCTGGCTCTTCAGGACTATCTGGTGGGGGTTGTGGCGGCCGAAATGCCGGCATCGTTCGGCTCGGAGGCGCTCAAGGCCCAGGCTGTGGCGGCGAGGACCTACACGCTGTGCAAGATGGCCAAGGATGCGGGCCGTGCGATAGCCGAGCATCCGAACGGGGCCGAGATCTGCACGGACCCGTCTCATTGCCAGGCGTGGAATTCGCGCGAGGAACTCATACGGAAGTGGGGCGCCGGCGCGTATCTGACGAACATCAGAAAGGTTATTGCCGCTGTGGAGTCCACGCATGGGCTGGTCATGACCTACAATGGCCGACTCATCGACGCAGTCTACCATTCATGCTGCGGAGGGATGACAGAAGACGCGGCGGAGGTCTGGGGACGCAGCGTTGCGTATCTTGTTCCGGTGAGCTGTGGGTGTGGGCATCGGGCGATGGAACTTGGCGAGAGTCGCGCTGTCGACAGCGCGCGACTGCTTTCGGCGTTGGGCATCGGCGCGCGGGGCGTGCCGGCTCTGGCTTCGGGAGTGCGTGTGGCGGCGCGTACCGGGACCGATAGAGCCAGCATCGTATCGGTATACGGTGTAGCAGTATCCGCGGCGCAGCTTCGACGGGCCCTTGCCCTGAAATCCACTCGCATCTCGGTCAGCTCCGAAGGCGGCAGGACTGTGTTTCGGACAACGGGCTACGGGCATGGGGTAGGAATGTGTCAGTGGGGCGCAGCAATCATGGCTGAGCAGGGCGACACGTTCGACTCGATACTGCGGCACTACTACACTGGGATAAGAATACAGCGAATCGTCTCAGGGAAGAAATAGACCCTGAGGTGATTCTATGAACAAGAGGATGCTCATCCAAGCGGCGGCGGTCTGCTTGGCCCTGGGCTTTGCGGCGGGAGTGTTGACGGGCCTGCGCCTTTTCGCGCCCGGTCGCCATGGTCGCGACAGTGACGGTTCCGCAACTGAGACAACTGCGACAGCCGCAGGGACCGCAACTGCTCCAGCTGGAACGGCACTGGCGCCAACATCGGCAACGGCAACACCAACGGGACCGGCCCAGGATCAGGCATCGGCCCAGGTGTTGGCCCCGGGTTTGGCCGCGATGGATTCTGGTGTTGAAGCTGCATCGGCAAGGGAACCCGAGACGATGATGATGCCTGTTGAGGGCAGGATTGTCGGCGAATACGGATGGCATAGGAACCGCGTTACGGATGACTGGAGATTCAGAGACGGGCTTGACATTTCGTGCGCTGCGGGAACAAAGGTGATGGCCGCGTTGTCGGGCGTTGTGACGGAGGCTTCACGCGCAACGAGCGGCGGGTGCTCGGTGAGCCTGAAACATGCGGGCGATCTTGAAACCCGATACGAAAACATGCGGGCGGCGTGGGTAGATGTGGGCCAGCAGGTGACGGTGGGAACGCTCATCGGAGATATCGGCGCTGCGTCCTTGGGGAAGGAAGGTGTAGTTCGGTTCGCGGTGAAATGCGGCGGGGAGTCCATGGATCCCGCCGTATGCCTGGGGCAGCGGTTCTAGCTCTAGCATAATCCACCCCTGTACGAATATAGATCTAGCAAACGACAGGGGGGAGGCCGGACGCCAGATGAGGGAGTATATACGCCGGCGCGTCCTCGAGATAACCGACCATATGCTGGAGACCAAGGCGACTGTGCGTCAGACGGCGCACCTGTTCAACGTGAGCAAGAGCACAGTCCACAAGGACGTGACCGAAAGACTTCCCTCAATTAGCAAGCAGTTAGCGCGAAAAGTCAAGAAAATTCTGGACCAGAACAAGGCGGAAAGGCACATAAGGGGCGGTGAGGCCACACGGAGGAAGTATCGTACCGGCAGCAAGGGCTGATCCGCGGATTACGCGGGCTTGGGGTGTGTGAAGGCGGGGTGTAATATGGTCTGGTCCTATGCTGATGTAGGAATTGACCTGGGCACGGACAATGTTCGGGTTGTGGTGCGCGGCAGAGGCGTTGTGATCGATGAGCCCTCTGCCGTTGCTGTTGATAGACAAAATGGGCTGTTTGTGGCAGCCGGCGGGCAGGCGGAGGAGCTCTTGGCGGCGGATCCATACAGGTTTGCGCGGCTCAAGCCCCTCTCCAACGGGGCTGTTGCCAGGTACGACTGTGCGCTGATGCTTCTGCGAAGCATCGTCTCTCGCATCTGCCGAGGGAAGGGCCTTGCCAGGCCCAAGGTTGCTCTGTCAGTGGCGGCTCGCCCATCCGAGGTGGAGAAACGCACGTGGCTGCAGGTTGCATCTGAGTCGGGCGCGCGGGCAACGGCCCTGGTGGAGGCGCCTATGGCGGCGGCGATAGGCGCCGGAGTGGACGTCCTGTCTCCGGGCGGCAGCATGGTGGTGGATATCGGGGCCGGCGTCACGGACATCGGAGTAGTGTCGGCTGGCGGCATCGTTGTAGCGGACAGGCTCAGGGCGGGCGGAGCATCGATCGACAGGGGCATACAGATCTACGCGCGCGAATCCCACGGGCTCGCGGTGGGACGCCGTTTGGCCGAGGAGATCAAGGTAAGACTGGGAGCGGAGGCATCGCTCAGTGCGCATGGCCGAGATCTCGCCGATGGGCTGCCCAGAGCGGCGATGTTCAGCGCGAAGGAAATATCGCCGGTGATTGAACACCGAGTAGAACCGGTGCTTGGCGCAGTTCGGTGCGTGTTGAGCTGTACTCCTCCTGAACTCGTATCGGATATCTTTGCCTCCGCTATAGTCCTAACAGGGGGCGGATCACGCTTAGCGGGGTTGGCCGGGCTTATGAGCGAGAAGATGGGAGCGCTTTTCAAAGTGGCCCTCGATCCGGATACATGCGTGATCCGGGGGCTTGAACAGATTCTGAGAGGCGTGGACTCCCGCGTGACATGCGCGTGGAAGAGTGTATGATATGAAGTACGGCGGAAAGCGGCAAGCTGAAAGCGGGAAGTGGGAAGCATGAGAGAGGGGCGTTGTAGTTCGTAATGTCCAAGAAGCTGTTTTCGAGGATCGCACCGGCACCGGCAGTCGTGATCGCAGCGGTTACTGTCGCTGTGTTGTCCATGTTCATTCTCTGGGAGCCTGTGGCTTGCGCCGAGGACGCAAGGGTGGCCGTGATGGGCATCGAAAGTCTCAGGTCGGGCATGAAGGGAATTGGCAGGACGGTGTTTCATGGCATCGAACCGGAGGACTTTGGGGTAGAGATCATTGGCATCATGCGCCGAGGCGGGCAGCTGGGCGACATGATACTAGTGCGTGTGTCCGGGCCCGCCGTCGAGGCGTCCGGCGGCGTTGCCGAAGGCATGAGCGGAAGTCCGGTCTACGTGGAGGGCAAGCTGATTGGGGCCATCGCCTACGTGTTCCCCGGGAGCGACCATTTTGTTGCCGGTGTGACTCCTATCGCAGATATGCTGAGGATCCTCGACTATCCCGATAGTGTATCTGCGGTTGCATGTTCAGGCGGGAGTATAGGCGCAAGCGCAGGCGCGGGTGTGGGAGCGAGTATGCGCGCCGCTGCGCCCGTGTTCGTGAGCGGCCTTGCTGGGCGGGCTTTGGACAGGCTGTCAGGGTCGCTTGAGAGATTCGGAACCACGGTTCGACCTGCGGTAAGCTTGGGGGCGGGCCGGGCGGAGCCGGGGCATGCGGTAAGGGCGGGAGATGGGGCAGGAGATGGGGCAGACGTGGATGGCGCAGCGCGCGCTGTGGCGATCAGGCCGGGTTCGGCGATTGCGCTCCACCTTGCGCAGGGGGATGTGGAGATCACAGCTTTTGGCACAGTCACGTATGTTGATGGCGATAGGTTCCTTGCTTTCGGCCATCCTGTGCTTGGGAACGGAACGACCGACCTCGCCGCGAGCGGGGCGTTCGTCCACGGTGTGATTACATCGGATCGCACGCCCTTTAAGGTGTTGAGTTCCGGCGATCCGATAGGCGCGTTTACTCAGGACCGTCTGAACGGAGTCGCCGGCAGGCTCGGACGTCAAGCTGGCGAGATCCCGGTATCTGTGACGGTTCTGGACCTAGAGACCGGACGTGAGAAGACGATATCGGCGCAGGTGGCGCCGGAGGAGTCCTTGGTGGCTGACATCTTCGGGGCAGCGGCGCTCGCCGCATTCGATGGCGTCATGGATCGTGTGGGCGGAGGCACCGCCGATGTGGTTCTGTCTGTGAAGATGGGCGGCAGGGATTCCTACGAGCGTTGCGACACCTTCTGGAGCGGTTCGGATGTGGCCGGCGCGAGTCTTTCGGACGCGTTCGATACGGTGGGGCTGATAGCGAACAGCGCAGCCGAGCGCGTTGCCATCGAGGGGATAACGCTCAGGGCGGAGGTAGGAGCGCATCGTCGAACTGCAGTGATCGAGAAAGCCAAGGTGCTACAGAAGGTCGTGCGCCCCGGCCAACAGGTGGATGTTGAGGTGACGCTGCGCCTCTTCCGCGGACCCAGAGTCACCAAGGTACTGTCTCTTACGATGCCGAATGATATGGGCAGTGGAATAGCTTCGCTCATGGTTCGGGGCGGTGGTGTCAGTTTCGAGGACGATATGGACAGCTGGGTCAAGCCCGTGGAAGAGTTGCTGTGCATGGATGTTGATGACATGCTCGCTGAACTGGGTTCGCGTCCGCTCGGCAACGATATCGTGCTCGAGCTTGAACCGTATTTGCTGGAGGAACCGCGAATTGACATGGGTCTGCCAGTGGATGTTGAGTTGCATGAAGACAGCGTTTCCGGGGGCGACTCCAGTGACGCCACAGGCAAAGACAGCGGCAAGGACAAGGCCAAAGAGGATGCACACGCCACGTTACTCTCAGAGCCTGTATCGGTGAGGGCCCAAACAGATTGGGTGATCCAGGGCATCAAGTGGCTCACCGTGGATATCGAAACGGAAACTGAAGTGGAAGTCGAAGAGCCTGGCGAGCTGGGCGTCAGAGCCCCCGGTGGGAGTAGTTCGATTGGGGAGGCTGACGATATCGCCGATGACGTGGCGGTCGCAGCGGCTCAGGCCGCAGATGCTAGGCCACCCCGTTGTCGGCGAACCACTGGATGGAGTCTCTTACCGAGTCTTGTAGGAGCCTCGGGAGATATCCCAGTTCGCGCCGGGCTTTCTCGCTGCTGATGTTGGAGTTGCTGAGCAGCGTCTCAACAGAATACTTGGTGATGCGGGTTTCGATTCTGCAGGCTGCGCAGAAGGCGGTGGACACATGGGCAACGGCTCGGGTGAGCCACGCCGGCACGCGCAGCCGGAAGCGCGGTCGGCGCCCAGTGAGTTCATCCACCAACCGGGCCAGATGAGCAAGGCTGATACACTCGCCGCCCAGGATATACACTTCGCCGGTCTTGCCTCTTTCGGCTGCAAGTATGTGGCCTATTGCCACGTCCCTGACATCGACGAAGTTGTAGCCTCCATCGGGGATTGCCCAGAACGCGTTGCGCGCCAAATCCAGTAGGACGCGCCCCATGATCGATACGCGGAAATCGAACGGGCCTATGACGCCGGTTGGGCAGACAATCACCGCGTCCAGTCCGCGTTCCACTGCCTGCAGGACCTCAATTGACGCTCGGGCTTTCGACCTATCATAACTTCCGCGCGCCCGATCCGGGTCGAAGCCGCATGACTCATCGATGACAGTGCCGTGCGGGGGTTCAACGAGTGAGTGGATCGAGCTGGTGTATACCAGTCGTCTCACACCTAGCTTCTCGCAGGCGTTCACTACGTTGATGGTGCCCTGCACGTTCACGCGGTCTACTGACTGCTCCTGCCAGGGGAAGATGCTCACCAGTCCGGCCACGTGATAGACCACTCGAGCCCCGCGAAATGCTGCCTCCAGCGAATGGGGATCCAGGACATCCCCCAGCACAATCTGAACCGAAAGCCCGTCCAGCGGGCGCGTGTCTTCCGTGGGAAGCGCCAAGACCCTGACACTCTCGCCCCGTGAAAGCAATTCGCGCACCAAGACGTTTCCTATGTGTCCGGTTGCTCCGGTTACAACCCTCAATGCATCCACCGCCCTGACTACTAGTTGATTGCGCGGGTGGCTTGGCCCGCGCTGACTGAACGGTCAGTCAGCCGCCCACTGCTAATATATAGCCGGGGATATCGAGTGTCAAGGCAGTCGTAGCGCGGCATCGGCTAGGGATCCGTCAAAGTCCCGCCCGCTCTGGCTTCGGCCTGCGGGCAGGATTCGACTAGCGCCAAATGGCACCCATGTGTATCTTTCGGCGGCAATCCCAGCCGGCAGTCGCGCGGATGGAAGTAGAGGCGGATGGAAGTAGAGAGGGATGAAAGAAGAGAAGGTTGGCTATGCCGCGGCATAGCCAACCTTCTCTTCCACTCTTCCCCTCGT